>JALOLN010000047.1 GCA_025455945.1 Actinomycetes bacterium | reverse complement strand
GGCTCGTACGTGGGCCGGCGGCAGCCCAGGACGTCGTACGCCCAGGTGAAGGCCTGCTCGTTGCGCGCGGCGACCACCCAGAACGGCACACCCTCGGCAGCGGCGTTGGCGATGATCTTGTCGTCGACGTCGGTGACGTTGCGGATGAACGTCACCTGGTAGCCGCGCAGCTCCAGCCAGCGGACGAGGACGTCGAAGGCGACACCGGAGCGGATGTGCCCGATGTGCGGCGGCGCCTGCACGGTCGCCCCGCACAGGTAGACCGACGCCTTGTCCGGCTGGAGCGGGACGAAGTCGCGGACCGACCGGGCGGCGGTGTCGTACAGGCGCAGGCTCACCCGCCCAGGGTACGGGGCTGCGGCACGACCAACGCCGTGGCGAGCGCGGCCAGCCCCTCACCGCGGCCGGTCAGGCCCAGGCCGTCGGTCGTGGTCGCCGACACCGACACCGCGGCCCCGCCGAGGGCCTCCGACATCGCCGCCTGCGCCTCCCCTCGGCGCGGGCCGAGGCGGGGCCGGTTGCCGACCACCTGGACGGCGACGTTGCCGACGGCCCACCCGGCGTCGGCGAGGATCCGCCGGACCTCCCCGAGCAGGGCCACCCCCGACGCCCCCGCCCACTCGGGCCGGTCGGTGCCGAACCACGCCCCGAGGTCACCCAGCCCGGCCGCCGACAGCAGCGCGTCGCAGGCCGCGTGCGCGGCGACGTCGCCGTCGGAGTGCCCGGCGCAGCCGGCGGGCTCGTCGGGCCAGTGCAGGCCGGCCAGCCACATCGGCCGGCCGGGCTCCAGCGGGTGCACGTCGACGCCCACGCCCACGCGGGGCAGCCCGGCCGCGCCGTCGGTCACTGCAGGGAGCCGTTCGCCCGGCGCCGGGCCAGCACGGCCTCGGCGAGCAGCAGGTCCAGCGGCCGGGTCACCTTGAACGCCTCCTCCGAGCCGGGGACGACGGTGACGCTGCCGCCGGCCCGCTCGACCAGGCCCGCGTCGTCGGTCGCGTCGTCGGTGGCCGCCGCGTGCGCTGCCTCGAGGACGTCGCGGCGGAACCCCTGCGGGGTCTGGACCGCCCGGAGCGCGGAGCGGTCGAGGGTCTCCACGACCTGCTCACTGCCGTCGACGGGCGCGACGCGCTTGACGGTGTCGGCCACGGGCAGCCCGGGGACGACGGCGGGCGCCCCGTGCCGCACCGCCGCGGCGACCCGGTCCACCAGCTCGACGGGCACCAGCGGGCGGGCGGCGTCGTGGACGAGCACCACGTCGACGTCGGGGGTGAGCGCCGCCAGCGCCCGGCGCACCGACTCCTGCCGGGTGGCCCCGCCCGCGACGACGACGACCTCCGCCGCCACCTCGTGGTCGTCGAGCAGGGCGCGCACCTGCGCCACGTCCTCCGGCGGGGCGGCCACGACGACCAGGCCGACGGCGCGGGCCGCCGCCAGGGCCCGGACGGCGTGGACGAGCAGGGGCACGCCGCCGAGGGTGCGCAGCGCCTTCGGCGCCCCCGCCCCCAGCCGCTCCCCCCGCCCGGCCGCGGGCACGACGCCCGCAGCCGTCCCCGCCGGCCCGGTCACGGCTGGTGGCCGGCGAGGGTGAGGGGCTTGGCGAAGACCATCCGGCCGTTCGCGGTGGTCAGCACGCTGGTGACGTGGACGAGGGCCTCGTGGCCGACCCGGTCCCGGGCCCGCTCGACGACCACCATCGTGCCGTCGTCGAGGTAGCCGACGGCCTGGCCCGGCTCCTTGCCCGCCTTGGTGAGCAGCACGCTGACCTCGTCCCCGGCGGTGACCGGCGGCCGCACCGCGAGCGCGAGCGCGTGCAGGTTCATCACCCGGACGCCGGCGAGGGCCGCCGACTTGGCCAGGTTGGTGTCGAGGGTGAGCAGGGCGGCCCCGCGGTCCAGGGCCATCCGCACCAGCTTGGCGTCGACGTCGGGCACCTCCACCGCCTCGTCGCCGATGACCTCCACCTCGACGCCCGGCTCCCGGCGCAGCGCCTCGAGCACCTCCAGGCCCCGTCGTCCGCGGCTGCGGCGCAGGTCGTCGCCCGCGTCGGCCAGACCCTGCAGCTCGGCGAGGACCGGCACGGGGACGAGCATCCGGCCGCCCAGGAAGCCGGCCTGGACGACGGCGACGACCCGGCCGTCGATGGCGACCGAAGTGTCGACGATGCGGGGCAGCAGCGCGGTGGCCGGCTGCCTCGGGGGCAGCCCCGCCGAGGCGCCGAACAGCCCGAGCATCGAGTCGCGGCGGGCGGTGCCGACGCGGTAGCCGAGCAGGGCCAAGGTGACCATGACGAAGGCGAACAGCGGCACCGCGAGGGCGCGGTTGCCGATGAGGAACACCGGCCAGGCGACCGCGGCCCCGGCGAGCACGCCGATGATGGCGCCGAACACCCCGGCCACGATGTGCTCGGCGGAGAGGTCACCGAGCGAGCGCTCGGTCGCGGAGACGGTGCGCTCGGTGGCCCGGCCGATGACCCCGCCGAGGACGAAGCCGACCGCCGTGCCCAGCAGCAGGCCCACCCACACCGGGTCGATCCCGCCGAGGCTCTCGGCGCCGCCGTTCGCCGCCGCGATGGACGCCACCTCGAAGCCCAGCCCCGCGAAGAACACGACGACGCAGAGCCGGAGCAGCTCCACGACGGCGTTGGGGACACGGGCCGGACGGGGGCTCATCGAGGGCACCTCCGGGTCGGGCCCGGGGGCGCCCGGGCGTGGCGGGACGGGTCCCGCTACGACGCCAGGACCTCGTCGAGGATGGCCTCCGCCTTGTCCTCGTTGGTGTTCTCGGCAAGTGCGAGCTCGGACACAAGGATCTGCCGGGCCTTGGCCAGCATCCGCTTCTCCCCGGCGGACAGCCCGCGCTCACGCTCGCGCCGCCACAGGTCGCGCACCACCTCGGCGACCTTGATGACGTCGCCGGAGGCCAGCTTCTCGAGGTTGGCCTTGTACCGCCGCGACCAGTTCGTCGGCTCCTCGGTGTGGGGCATCCGCAGCACCGAGAACACCCGCTCCAGCCCCTCGGCCCCGACGACGTCACGCACGCCGACGAACTCGGCGTTGTCGGCCGGGACCCGAACGGTCAGGTCGCCCTGCGCGACCTTGAGGACCAGGTAGAGCTTGTCGACGCCCTTGATGGTGCGGGTTTCGATCGCCTCGATGAGGGCGGCCCCGTGATGGGGGTAGACAACAGTCTCGCCGACAGTGAACGCCATAGGTCAGTTACCCCTTCCTCGGCCTCCAGGGTAACACGGCACGATCACTGCGGACCCGGGCTCTGGAGGTCGTTTGCGCAGGTCAGGGGCTTGACAAGGGGCCCTGCGACGTGCTTGCGCGCAGCGGCTGGCCGGACCGGCGGAGGGCGTTCATACTGGCCGATGTGAGTGGCGCCCCCGGCCCCGACGGCGGGCACGACGACCTCGACGCGGACGCGCTCGAGGGCCTCGCGCTGTTCGTCCCCGACGACGCGCGGTCGCTGGACGCCGACCGCCTGCGCTACGTCGAGGAGCTGCGCGCGCGGGCCCGGGAGGGGCAGCCCTCGGCGGCTCGCCGTCCACCGCCCCGGCTGGGCAGGTTCGGGCTGTCCGGCTCCGTCGTGGTCGTCGTCCTCGTGGTCGTCGGGCTGGTCGGCAGCCTGCTGTCGGTGTTCGCGCCGCGGCTGGGCCGGGAGCCGGCGTTCCCCGTGCCGCTGGCGGCGGCCCCGACCGCCCAGCCCGGCGAGGTGGGCGGGCTGCTCCCCGACGTCACCGTCGGCGTCGGGGGGCGCGAGCTGCCGCTGCGGGAGTTCCGGCCGGGGCTGATCGCCCTGGTCCCCGCCGCGTGCGGCGACTGCGCGCCGGTCCTGCAGAGCCTGCTGCTGCAGGGGCGCGAGTACGGCCTGCGCCTGGTGCTCGCCGGGCCGGCGCCCGCCGCGGAGCTCACCGAGCTGGACCGGACCGCCCTGGGCGGCGCGGCCACGGTGGTCGACGACCCCACCGGGTCGCTGGTCGAGGCCTTCGATCCGATCGGGGTGACAGCGGTGCTCGTCGCCGTCGACGGCGTCGTCGGCGCGGTCGTGCCCGAGGTCACCGCCGACCAGCGGCTGGAGCCGGCGCTGGCCCAGCTCGGCCGCACCGGGAGCACGACGAGCGCCTGAGCCGGGCGTCGGTACGCTGACGGGATGAGCCTCAGGGTCCGCCGCGGTGGCACCGCCGCCAGCCTCGCCGTCGCCGTCGTCCTCACCGCGACGGGGTGCGCCGCCGGGTTCGACGCCCCGACGAACGAGCCCTACACCCCGACCAACGGCGCCGACGGCCGGGTCGGCGACATGAAGGTGCGCGCCGTGCTGGTCGTCACCGACGGCACGCAGCCCACCGAGCTCAACGCGGTGCTCGTCAACATCGGGACGGACGCCGACGTGCTCACCCAGGTCGAGGTGGACGGCGCCGCCGCGGTGACGCTGCCGTCGGCGACGGTGCCGGTGCCGGTGCAGACGGCCGTCGCCCTCGGCGGGGAGTCCGACCAGCGCGTCACGCTCAGCGGCTCGACGCTGGCCGCCGGGCAGCTCACGACGGTGCGCTTCGCGTTCCGCGACAACGGGATCCTCGAGCTCGACGGCGTCCTCGTGCAGGACGCGGACGACGTCACCGCCGGGAGCTGACACCGGTCGGACGGACCCCCGGTCAGGCCTCGAACTTGTAGCCCAGGCCGCGCACCGTGACGAGGTACCGGGGCTCGGCGGGTTGCGGCTCGATCTTCGCCCGTAGCCGCTTGACGTGGACGTCGAGGGTCTTGGTGTCGCCGACGTAGTCCGAGCCCCACACCCGGTCGATGAGCTGCATCCGGGTGAGCACCCGGCCGGCGTTGCGCAGCAACAGCTCGAGCAGGTCGAACTCCTTCAGCGGCATCGTCACCTGCCGCCCGTCGACGGTGACGACGTGCCGCTCGACGTCCATCCGCACCGGTCCCGCCTCGACCACGGACGGCAGGGCCAGGTCGGTGTCCTGCCCCCGGCGCAGCACCGCCCTGATCCGGGCGATGAGCTCGCGCGAGGAGAACGGCTTCGTCACGTAGTCGTCGGCGCCGAGCTCGAGGCCGACGACCTTGTCGATCTCGGAGTCCTTCGCGGTCAGCATGATGACGGGGACGGTGGAGCGCTGCCGCAGCGCCCGGCACACCTCGGTGCCGGACACCTCGGGCAGCATGAGGTCGAGCAGCACGAGGTCGGCGCCGGAGCGGTCGAACTCCTCCAGCGCCGTCCGGCCGTCGGCGGCCACCACGACCTCGAAGCCCTCGCGGCGCAGCAGGTACGACAGCGCCTCGCTGAAGGACTCCTCGTCCTCGACGACGAGCACCCGGGTCACGTGGCCACCTTTCGGAGCGGGACGACGGTATGGGCCGGCAGCCGCAGCGTGAACGTCGAGCCGGAGCCCTCGACGCTCCACACGCTGACCTGGCCGCCGTGGTTCTCGCAGACGTGCCGGACGATCGACAGCCCGAGCCCGGTGCCCCCGGTGGCGCGCGACCGCGCCGAGTCCACCCGGTAGAAGCGCTCGAAGACGCGCGGCTGCTCCGCCGGGGAGATCCCGATCCCCTGGTCGGACACGCTGATCTCGACCTGGCCGTCCGCAGGGCTGCGGGTCACGACGACGTGGGTCCGGGGCGGGCTGTAGCTCACCGCGTTGTCGAGCAGGTTGCGCAGCGCCATGACGAGCTGCTCGCGGTCCCCGACGACGGCGAGCCCGTCCTCACCCGCCATCCGGACGTCGATCTCCCGGGCGGTCGCGGCCGTGCGCACCCCGTCGACGGCCGCCGCGACGACGTCGTCCACGTCGACCACGGTCGCCCGGGGCAGCGGGTCGTCGCCCTGCAGCCGGGACAGCTCGATGATCTCGGCGACCAGCCGGGTCAGCCGGCCGGCCTCCTGCTGCATCCGCGCGGCGAAGCGGCGCACCGCGTCCGGGTCGTCCGCGGCGTCCTGGACCGCCTCGGCGAGCAGGCTCAGCGCGCCCACCGGCGTCTTCAGCTCGTGGGACACGTTGGCGACGAAGTCCCGCCGGACGTCATCCATCTGCCGCGCCTGCGAGCGGTCCTCGGCGACGACGAGCACGAGGTCGGCGGTGAGGGGGGCGACGACGACGGCGAGCTCGACCCGGCGGGCACGACGGCGGCGGTCCGGCTCGAGGGTCAGGCTGCGCGGCTCACGGGTGCGGTGCACGACGTCGACCGCCCGCGTGACCGGCTCGTCGGTGAGCCAGGCGGCGCGGACGACGCCGAGGGCCTCCGCGCCCGGCGTCGCCCAGACCACGCGGCCGTCCGGCTCGACGACCGCCGAGGCCCCGGCCAGGGCGTCGAGGACGGTCTGCGCCCCCTCGGGGAGCTGCCCGGCGGGCACGGCCACGGGCCGTGCGGGTGCGGCGCCCGAGCCGGGGGCGGCGCGCCGGGCACCGAGGGCGACCCCGAGGCCGACGCCGACGACGACGCCGACCAGTCCGGCGACGAGGAGCCACGTCGCGTCCACGCGTCGATGGTAGGTGCGCACCGCGGTGCCGCCGGCGGCGAGCGGCCACCGACGGGGGGCTTCGCCAGATGTTCACCCGGGCGGGGGCCGGAGTTCACGCCCCACGGACGGACCGAGCGTGGGACGGTCGTAGGGTGACCCTGCCCTGACCGAGCCCCGGACCTGCGGAGCGGCCTGATGCGTGACGTCTACCACGAGATGCTCGACGAGCTCACCGACGAGCTGGTCGAGATGAGCCGGCTGGTCGGGTCGATGATGCAGCGGGCGTCCGTCGCGCTGCTCGAGGCCGACCGGGTGGTAGCGGAGGCCGTCATCGCCGACGACGAGGCGGTCGACGCGGTCAACAACGAGATCGACCACCGCACCGCGGAGATCCTCGCCCTGCAGCAGCCGGTGGCCAGCGACCTGCGGATGGTCATCGTGGCCATGCGGCTCGGCGCCACCCTGGAGCGGATGGGCGACCTGGCCCAGCACATCGCCAAGACCGCCCGGATGCGCTACCCGGACAACGCCGTCCCCGAGGAGCTGCGCCCGCAGTTCACCCAGATGGCCGCCGTCGCGAACCGGATGGCCGCCCGGATGGGCGAGGTCATCGCGAGCAAGGACGTCGAGCAGGCCCGCCAGCTCGAGAACGAGGACGACCAGATGGACGCGCTGCACCGCCAGGTGCTCGACCACCTGCTCGCCCACCCCGAGGGCGCCGTCAACGAGACGGTCGACATCACCCTGCTCAACCGCTACTACGAGCGGTTCGCCGACCACGCGGTGAGCGTGGCCCGCCGGATCATCTACCTGGTCATCGGCGAGCGCACCGACGCCTGAGACGTCTCAGCCGGGTCTCAGCGGCCCTGGTTCTTGACCGCCTCGATCGCCGCCGCCGCCGCGTCGGCGTCCAGGTACTGCCCGCCGGCGACGGTGGGCCGCAGGTGCTCGTCGAGGGTGTAGACGAGCGGGATGCCGGTCGGGATGTTCAGCCCCGCGATGGCGTCGTCGCTGATGCCGTCGAGGTGCTTCACCAGCGCCCGCAGCGAGTTGCCGTGCGCGGTCACCAGCACGGTCCGGCCGGCGCGCAGGTCCGGCACGATCGCGTCGTACCAGTACGGCAGCATCCGGTGGACGACGTCCTGGAGGCACTCGGTGCGCGGCATGAGCTCCGGCGGCAGACCGGTATAGCGCGGGTCGCCGACCTGGCTCCACGGGTCGTCGTCGGCGATCGGCGGCGGCGGGGTGTCGTAGGAGCGGCGCCAGCGCATGAACTGCTCCTCGCCGAACTCCGCCAGCGTCTGCTTCTTGTCCTTGCCCTGCAGCGCGCCGTAGTGCCGCTCGTTGAGCCGCCAGTGCCGCCGGACGGGGATCCAGTGCCGGTCGGCGGCGTCCAGCGCGAGGTTGGCCGTGGTGATGGCCCGGCGCAGCACCGACGTGTGCAGGACGTCGGGGGCGATACCGGACTCGGTCAGCAGCGCGCCGCCACGGCTCGCCTCGGCCACGCCCTTGTCGGACAGCGGGACGTCGACCCAGCCGGTGAAGAGGTTCTTCGCGTTCCACTCGCTCTCGCCGTGGCGGAGCAGGACCAGCGTGTACGCCATGCGGCTGAGCCTACTGGGGCGGTGCCGCGCCCACTGCGGGCACTGCCGCACCCTTGCGGGCGACCGCCGTCACGCCCAGCTCGTACCCGACGAGCAGGACGCCGAGGACGAGGAACGTCGTCCACGAGGGGCTGAGGAACCACAGCAGCACCGCCACGGCCGCGCCACCGATCCGCAGCGGGTCGAGGTTGGCGTGGACGAACGCCGTCACCCGGTCATCGCCGGCCGCGGCCGCGCCCTGTCCGACGAGCCCGCGCAGCCAGTGCGGGAACCGCCCCGGCCCGGCCAGGTAGAGCACCAGCGCGACCACGAGCCCGATCCAGAACATCAAGGTGATGTTCCGCTTCAGGGTGGACAGCAGCACGATGAGCGCGTCTCGCACGGCCTGCTGGGTGAGCTCGTCGGGCACCGAGCTGACCTGCCCGCGCAGCACGGACCGGACGACGACGAACACGAGCAGGGACAGCCCCGCGGTCCACAGCGCGATCTGCAGGACGGTGCGCCGGCGGTCGACCGACACGACGACCGCGATGATCAGGGTCGCCAGGGTGAGGATCAGCAGCAGGACGACGGAGACCTTGAAGGTCTGGATGCCGGTCTGTGCGGTCTGCAGGTCGTCGGCCGACCCGAGGACGACCTGGCCGAAGTCGGGCGGGAGCTCGACGCCGAGCCGCTGCTCCACCTGGGCCAGGATCTGGTCCAGGGTCGCCTCGTCCAGCTCGGGCAGGGTGACCGACCGGCCGAAGATCGTCGGCAGCTGCTCCTGGAGGTTCTGCAGCACCTCGTTGACCACCGGCAGCACGTTGATGACCAGCTGGCCCTCGTTCACCTGGATCGCGGGGTTGTCCCCCTCGAGGGTGTCGACGAGCTCCTGGTGAGACAGCGTGAGCGCCTGCCGCCACACCCGCTCGAAGGCGTCGGAGCCGACCAGCTTGACGACCTGCTTCTGGGTGAAGTCCTGCACCCCGCTGGTCAGCGGACCGGCGAGGAAGGTCAGCTGCTCGGGGACCGCCGTCTCCAGGCGCTGCTCGACGTCGAGCGCGTCGAACAGCTGTGTGGTGACCTCCCGGGCGATGAGCTCCTGGACGGCGGGCTCGTCGATGATCGGGGCCACCCGGTCGACGAAGACGCCGGTGTTCAGCGCCGTCCGGTTCGTCCACACCGAGAGCAGGCTGGTGACGAGCAGCAGCCCGGTGACGAACGCCAGGATCGCAGCGATGACGCGGCGGGCCCGGTGCCGGCTCTCGACGGCGGGGGCGGCCAGCTTCGCCTTGAGCTCCTCGTTCTCGGCGCGCAGCCGTTCGAGGTCGTCGTCCGTCGGCGGGATCGGCTCGGTCGTCATGGCCCCAGGCTAGGGGCTGGAGTGCGTCCGCGGGTCACCCTTTGCGCGTGACGTCGTCCTCGACGAGGTGGGCGAAGGCCTGCAGGTTCGCCAGCGACTCGCCCCGCTGGACCCGCCAGGCCCACTCGCGCCGGATGGCCGTGGCGAAGCCCAGCTCGAGGAGCCCGTCGAAGTTGTCGTCGGAGTAGGTCAGCACGCAGCCGAGCAGCCGGTCGATCTCGTCGGCGGAGACGGCCTCCAGCGGGAGGCGGCCCACGAGGTAGACGTCGCCGAGGGAGTCCAGGCAGAAGTGGACGCCGTACATCCGGGCGTTGCGCTCCAGCAGGTGCCGGTAGAACGCGGCGTGGTTCTCGTCCGGCCGCCGGACGACGAAGGCCTCGACGAGCAGGCTGTGCGTGCCCAGGACGAGCCAGGTCATGGTCGTGAGCTTGTGCACCCCGGGCAGCCGGACGAGGTAGGCGCCCGGGCGCTGGCAGGTGTACTCCAGGTCCTGGCCGTCCAGCGCCTGCCGGACGACCTCGTCGGGGTCGGTGCTCACCGGGCGTAGACCTCCCGGCGCAGCGCCCGGCGGGAGTCGGCGACGGCCTCGGCGTAGACGTCGAGCATGGCCGCCGCGGTGGCCGACCAGCCGAAGGCGGACGCGTGCCGCACCGCGCCGGCCCCGAGCGCGGCCAGCCGGTCGCGGTCGGCGAGCAGGTCGGCGAGGACGGCGGCCCACCTGGCCGGGTCGTGGCCGTCGACGAGCAGACCGGACCGGCCGTGGGCCACGGCGGTGCGCAGGCCGCCCACGCCGGCGGCGACCACCGGGGTGCCGCAGGCCTGGGACTCCACAGCCACCAGCCCGAAGGACTCGTTGTACGACGGGACGACGGTGACGTCGGCGGCCCGGTACCAGTCCGCGAGCTCGGCCTGCGGGACGGGCGGGGCGAACCGCACGAGGTCACGGATGCCGAGGTCCCGGGCCAGCTCGTCCAGGTGGGTGGGGTGGGCCAGGCCGCTGCCGCTGGGGCCGCCGACGACCGCCACGACGAGCCGGCGACGCCGGTCGGGGTCGGTGGCCAGCCGGGCCGCCGCCTGGAGCAGGACGTCGGGGGCCTTCAGCGGCTGGATCCGGCCGACGAACAGCAGCACCTCGGCGTCCGGGGGCAGGCCGAGCCGGTCGCGGGCGGCCCACCGAGAACCGGGCCGGAAGACGTCGAGGTCGACGCCCGGGAAGACGGTGGAGACCTTGGCCGGGTCGGCGTCGTACAGCTCGACGAGCTGGGCCGCCTCGTCGGGGGTGTTGGCGACGAGGCGGTCGGCGAGCTCGACGACCTGCTCCTCGCCGATCAGCCGGGCGGCGGGCTCGGGGGTGTCGCCGTCGGCCAGGGCGGCGTTCTTCACCTTGGCCATGGTGTGCATCGTGTGGACGAGCGGCACCGCCCAGCGCTCCGCGGCGAGCGAGCCGACCTGCCCGGACAGCCAGTAGTGGGAGTGCACGAGGTCGAAGTAGCCGGGCTCGTGCCGGGCCTCGACGCGCAGCACCCCGCGGGTCACGGCGCACAGCTGGGCGGGGAGGTCCTCCTTCGCCAGCCCCTCGAACGGCCCGGCGACGACGGTGCGGACGACGACGCCCGGGTGCATCTCGACGACGGGGTCGACGTCCCCGCTGGTGGCCCGGGTGAAGACCTCGACCTGCGTTCCGAGCGCGGCCAGCCGCTTGGCCAGCTCGACGACGTACACGTTCATGCCGCCGGCGTCCCCCGTGCCGGGCTGGTCCAGGGGGGAGGTGTGCACGGAGAGCATGGCGACCCGCCGCGGAACCCCGCGACGCACCGGCACGACCGTCATCCGTCCACCTCCCATGGGGCCCCCGCACCCTCAACAGCCACCGATTCTCCCCGATTCCCGCCCCCCCTTCGCGTTGATCAAGGAACAGGGCACCACCGCGGGCGGCCCGGCTGGTGGTCTACTCCTTGGTCAACGCTGCGGGAGGCGGGCGCGGGCCTCGGCGAACACCTCGAGGGCCTCCGGCGTGAACAGGACGAACCGGACCTCTCGCACCCGGGTGGGCGTGTTGGACACCGTGCCCAGCGCGATCCGGGCGGCGTCGTCCAGCGGCCAGGCGAAGACCCCCGCCGAGATCGCCGGGAAGGCGACCGTGCCCGCCCCGAGCCCGTCGGCCACCCGCAGCGACTCGCGGTAGCACGAGGCCAGCAGGTGCGAGCGGTCCTCCCGCCGGGACCAGACCGGGCCGACCGTGTGGATGACCCAGCGCGCCGGCAGCCACCCGGCCGTGGTCGCGACCGCCAGGCCGGTCGGCAGCCCCTGCGGGAACTGGGTGCGGCGCAGCTCGCGGCAGGCGGCCAGGATGTCCGGGCCGCCGCAGCGGTGGATGGCGCCGTCCACCCCGCCGCCGCCCAGCAGAGTCGAGTTCGCCGCGTTGACGACGGCGTCCACCTGCTGCTCGGTGATGTCACCGAGCTGCACCGTGATCCGCGTCATGTCCGGGAGCCTCAGGCCGCACCAGTGGCAGGGGGTGGGAGGCGGACGCGGATCCGGCGGAAGCCCTTGCCCTTGTTCTCCACCTTGACGACCTCGAGCCCGCCGATCTGCCGGGTCGAGGCGACGTGGGTGCCGCCGTCGGCCTGCACGTCGAGCCCGGCGATGTCGACGATCCGCACGACCTCCAGCGACGGCGGCAGCAGGTTGGTCGCCGTCCGGATGACGTCGGGGATCCGGAACGCCTCCTCGCGGGGCAGCTCGTAGACGCTGATCGCCCGGTCGGCCGCCACCTCGGCGGCGCAGGCGGCGGCCACCGCGTCCTTGAACCCCTCGGGGACGGCATCGAGGTTGAAGTCCAGCCGTCCCTCGAGCGGCTCCATGTTCGAGCCGGTGACCAGGGCGCCGAAGTCGCGGAACACCACGCCCGACAGCAGGTGCAGCCCCGAGTGGGTGCGCATCAGGGCGGTGCGGCGGGCGTCCTCGACGGCGCCGCGGACCGCCGTGCCGGCCGGCGGCAGCGGGTCGTCCTCGGCGGGCACCAGCCAGTCGTCGCCGTCCTCGCGCCGGGTGCCGACCACCCGGGTCTGGACGCCGCCCCACAGCAGGACGCCGTGGTCGGGCGGCTGCCCGCCTCCGCCGGGGTAGAAGGCCGAGCGGTCGAGCACGACGCCGCGCTCGGGCTCGGCGGCCAGCACCGTCGCCGTCCACTCCCGCAGCGTCGCATCGGCGAGGTCCAGCCGCTGCGTGCGGCCCGGCGCGCCCACCGCCGTCACCAGCCGCCGTACGGGCCGTCGGCGGACGACCGGCCCCGGCCCACGCCGCGGTAGCGCTGCAGCTCCGGCCGGATGCCGAAGAGGTAGACGAGGGTGACGACCGTGCCCGCGATGCCGAGCAGGTTCAGCGGGCTGACGAGGAACCCGGTGGCCAGCGACAGGCCGAGCAGCAGCAGCCAGAACGTCTTCGGCTGCTTGTCGACCGCCTTGTAGGTCGCGTCGGAGAAGCGCAGCGCGTCGACGAGCGCGAACGCCTTCAGCGCGAGGAGTCCGACCCAGAGCGCGAGGGTGACGAGGTCCTGCGCAGCGGAGAGGGCGTACATGGACGACACCGTAACCGAGAAGACGAGACCGCCCCGCCGGTTGGCGGGGCGGCCTCTCCCCTCGAGGAAGGGGGTCGGTGCGAAGGTCAGACCGGGACGGTCAGACCGTCGGCGCCGCGGGGGTCGCGACGGTCCGCTTGGCGGTGGTCCGCTTCGCCGGGGTCCGCTTGGCGGTGGTCCGCTTGGCCGGGGCCTTCTTCGTGGCCTTCTTGGCGGCCGGCTTCGCCGGGGCGGGCTTCGGGGCCGGCCGGCGGGTGATCTTCCGGACGGTGTCCTCGGCGCG
>JALOLN010000190.1 GCA_025455945.1 Actinomycetes bacterium | reverse complement strand
GTGAACGGGATGTGCCCGGACGGCGCCTGCTGGCCCTGGCCGATGATCTCCTCGACCTGCTGGCGGACGGCCTCCAGCGAGATGCCGAGGCTCTCCAGGGCCTTGGCGGCCACGCCCTCGCCCTCGTGGATCAGGCCGAGCAGGATGTGCTCGGTCCCGATGTAGTTGTGGTTGAGCATCCTGGCCTCTTCCTGGGCCAGGACGACCACCCGCCGCGCACGGTCGGTGAACCTCTCGAACATCAGCGTCGCTCCTCGCACGAGCGGTCGGGCAGGGGTCGTGGGCACGCTCCCTGTCGTTCCATGATGCTAGCCCGGTCGGAGTCCGGGCTCCCCTCGACGCGGGGACGGCCCACCCGATCGGCACACCCCTGTCATCCGTCCCAACCGCGCGCCGCGTCCTGGCGTTCCCGGTGTTCGCCCGACGCGAACGGACCCCCGCCACACTCCCCAGGCCCCCGGGTCGTCGAGCCGCCGCCGGATCACCCGGACGGCGGAGGGAATGCACCGGCCGCAGCGCTACGTTGACCAGGCGTGCCGGCCCGTCCATGACCCCGGGCCCCACCTATGCCGCTTCGAGCGTGCCACTCGCCGAGAGGCGTCTGGCGGGCCGGCACCGCCCCACCGCCGAGCGTCAGTGCGCGGCGTCGTACTTCGCGACGACGTCCGCGGAGATTCGCCCCCGCTCGCTGACCTTCAGCCCCTGCTCCTTCGCCCAGGCCCGGATCTCGGCGCTGCGCGACCCGGCAGCGGCCCGCCGGGCCCCCGCCCGCCGGGAGGTCCGGGCCCCCGCCTTGCGCGCGGCGCCGACGTAGGGCGCGAAGGCCTCCCGCAGGGTGGCCGCGTTCGGTGCGGACAGGTCGATCTCGTACGACACCCCGTCGAGGGCGAAGGCCACTGTCTCCTGCGCCGCGCCGCCGTCGATGTCGTCGACGAGGACGACCTGGACCTTCTGTGCCATTTCGGCTCCCATTCTTCGGAGGGTTTCACCCGCAGAATAGGGCAGCGCAATGCCCGGTGCTCACAGGTGCAGCAACATCCGGGAATTCCCGAGGGTGTTCGGCTTCACCCGTTCCAGGTCGAGGAATTCCGCAACACCCTCGTCGTACGACTGCAGCAGCTGCTCGAAAACGGCGTGCTCGACCGGCGTCCCGGCAATCTCCCGAAAGCCGTGGGCGGTGAAGAAGTGGGTCTCGAAGGTCAGCACGAACACCCGCCGCACCCCCACGTGACGGGCCTGCTCCAGCAGCCGCTCCAGCAGCAGGTGGCCCACGCCGTGCCGGCGGTGCGCCGGGTCGACGGCCAGGGTGCGGACCTCGGCGAGGTCCTCCCAGAGCACGTGCAGCGCGCCGCAGCCGACGACCTCGCCGGCCACCTCGGCGACGTAGAACTCCTGCACGTCCTCGTACAGCGTCACCGTGGCCTTCGACAGCAGGATGCGCTCGGCGGCGTACAGGTCGACCAGCGCCCGGACGGCGCGGACGTCGGACGTGCGGGCCTCCCGCACCACGACCTCGGTGCCGGTCATTCCGGCTTGACCAGCGGGAACAGGATGGTGTCGCGGATCCCGAGGCCGGTGAGGGTCATGACGAGCCGGTCGATGCCCATGCCCTGGCCGCCGGCGGGCGGCATCCCGTGCTCCAGCGCGCGCAGGAAGTCCTCGTCCAGCTGCATCGCCTCAGGGTCGCCGGCCGCGGCGCGCAGCGACTGCTCGGTGAACCGGGCCCGCTGGTCGAGCGGGTCGATGAGCTCGGTGTACCCGGTGCCCTGCTCCGCGCCCCAGCAGACCAGGTCCCACTTCGCCGCCAGCCGGGGCTCCGCCGGGTGGGTGCGGGTCAGCGGCGCGGTGTCCTTGGGGAAGTCGGTGTAGAACACCGGCGTCGTGGTCGCCGCCTCGACGACCTCCGCGTAGATCTCCTCGACGAGGTGGCCCCAGGTCCAGTCCGCGGGGGCGGCCACGCCCAGCCGTTCGGCGTGCCGGCGCAGGGTCGCCACGTCGGTCTCGACGCCGACCTCCTCCCCCAGCGCCTGGGACACCGCGGTCAGCAGCGGCACGACCGGCCACTGCCCCGACAGGTCGTACTCGCGGACGACGCCGTCGGCGTCGCGCCGGCGCGCCACCGGGGCACCGAACACCGCGGTGGCGGCTTCCTGGATGATTTCCTGGGTGATGACGCGGACGGTGTCGTAGTTCCCGTACGCCTCGTAGAACTCGAGCATCGTGAACTCGGGATTGTGCGAGGAGTCGGCGCCCTCGTTGCGAAAGTTCCGGTTGATCTCGAAGACCTTCTCCACCCCGCCCACGAGCAGCCGCTTGAGATACAGCTCGGGGGCGATCCGCAGGTAGAGGTCGATGTCGTAGGCATTGATGTGGGTGACGAACGGTCGGGCGCTGGCCCCCCCGTGCAGCACCTGGAGCATGGGCGTCTCGACCTCGACGAACCCGCGCGCCTGCAGCGACTCCCGGACCGAGCGGACCACTGCCGAACGCAGGAACAGCATGTCGCGGGCCTCGGGGCGCATCACCAGGTCGACGTAGCGCTGCCGCACCCGGGCCTCCGGGTCGGTGAGCCCCTTGTGCTTCTCCGGCAGGGGCCGCAGCGACTTGCTGGTGATCGCCCAGGTGTCCGCGAGCACCGAGAGCTCCCCGCGCCGCGAGGTGACGACCTCCCCCTCGACACCGACGTGGTCGCCGAGGTCGACGTCGTGCTTCCAGTCCTCCAGGGACTCCTCGCCGAGCCGGTCCAGGCTGAGCATGACCTGGACGTCGCCGGTGCCGTCGCGCAGCGTCCCGAAGCACAGCCGGCCGCCGTCGCGCTTGAGCACCAGCCGGCCCGTGACGCCGGCCCGCACACCGGTGGCCGTGTCCGCCGGAAGGTCCGCGAACGCGCCGCGCAGCTCGGCGTTCGTCGTCGTCCTTGGGAATCCGGTGGGGTAGGGCTCGACGCCCTTGGACCGCAGCCGGGCCAGCTTCTCCCGGCGGACCCGCATCTGCTCGGGCAGCTCCGCCCGGTCGGGCGTGGGGACGGCGGGGGTCGGCTCGGTCACGAGGCGCAAGGCTACCGATCGCGGCCAGGCCGGCCGCCGCCACGGCCCGCGGGGTCAGCGCAGCCGGTCCGCTGCGGCTGCGGCCGCGTCGACCACGGCGTCCTGGCGAGCCGTGATCCCGACCCCGAGCGCGCTGAGCGACAGCCGGTGGGCGCCGACGAGGGTCTGGACCTCGGCGCTGTAGTCGCCCTGCGTGGTCAGCCCTGCCTTGTCACCGACCCCGGGGATCGCCTCGCCGTCCAGGGTCATGGCCAGCAGCAGCGCGTTGACCGTGTCGGTCCCGTCGCTGGTGAAGACCAGGGCGCAGGGGTCGGTGACGGCGGCCGGCGCGGCTGCCGGGGCTGCCGAGCTGCTGGCCAGGCTGGCTCGGCGTCACGGTGGCCGGGGCGGCCGGGTCCGACGACCCGCCGCACCCGGCGAGCAGGACGCCGCACAGGCCGACGGCGACGGCGAACGGGACGGCGGGGCGAGTCGAGCTCATGGGTGCTCCTCGGGGTCGTCGAGCGCTGGGACCAGGCGGTCCGGGGACAGGCCGGCCCGGACGGCGGCCGCCCGGGCCGGTCGGCGGTGTCGGCCTCGGCGAGGCACAGCAGCGTCTCCTCCGCGGGCACGCGGACCGACCACCGGACCCTCACCAGCGGGTCCGCCCGCAGCGCCAGGACCGCACGCTCGGCAGCCGCGGCGGCGACCGGGTCACCGTCGGCGAGGAACCGTTCGAGCAGGTGTGCGCCCAACGCGGGCCTCCCGGGGAAGGGGTCGACGGATCGGGACCCCCGAAAGGTGGCCCGGACGGCGGCCAGCTGCGCCCGGGTCGCGACCCCCAGCTTGCGGTAGACCGCGGAGAGGTGGCTCTCGACGGTCCGCACGCTCAGCACGACTGCCGCGGCGATCTCCCGGTTGGTCCGGCCCTCGGCCGCAAGCGCGGCCACCGCCTCCTCCTCCGTGCGGTGCAGCGCGAACCCGGCGACCCGGGCACTGGCCGGGTCAGGACGTCGAGCAGGCCCGGGCCGAGCGCCAGCGGGTCCGGAGGCACGGGGCCGGGGTCGGTGAGGGCCGGCGCGACCTCGAGGGCGTGCCTGCGGGGCGCTGACACGCCCCGCAGCGCAGCCGCTGCCGTCGGGCCTCGCAGCAGATCGGCCAGGCCCATGAACGCTAGGTCCTGCTCCGCAGCGCGTGGACGGCTGGTCAGCACCGTCCAGCCTCCGCAGTGTAGGGCGGGGCGCGCGGCGCGGGGTAGCGTGCCGGACGTGGCGGAACCCGACGTCGACCGCCGCCGGCTGTCGTTCGGAGCCGAGGCCGAGGGATACGACCGCCACCGTCCCGGCTACCCGGCCACCGCGGTCGCCTGGCTGCTCGGCCCCGCCGCGGCGGGGCCGCTGCGGGTGCTGGACCTCGGCGCCGGC
>JALOLN010000046.1 GCA_025455945.1 Actinomycetes bacterium | reverse complement strand
CCCGTCGGGCCGCCGACCGTGACCGAACCGGCGCCCGCCGCCGTCGAGGCGCCGGCTGAGCCGGCAGTGACCCGCCGACGCACCCGCAAGGCGGCGGCGAAGGCGGTCGCCGCCGAGGAGACGCCCGCCCCGTCGCAGGCGGAGGCGCCCGCGGAGCAGCCGGCCCCGGAGCAGCCGGCCCCGGAGCAGCCGGCCCCGGAGCAGCCGGCTGAGGCGCCGGCGAAGACGCCCCGGCGGCGCGCGTCCCGGGCCGCGGCCCCCGCGGTGGCACCGGTTCTCTTCCAGGCTCCGGTGCCCACGCAGCCCGCTCCGGTGGAGCCCACGGCGGAGCCACCCGCGGAGCAGGCGGCTGCGGCCGAGCCCGACGAGACCGCTCAGGCCGAGGAGACCGACGAGGGCGAGGAGGGCGAGGAGGGCGCGCCCCGGCGCCGTCGCCGCCGGCGTGGTGGCCGCGGCCGCCGGCGCGGTACGGCGGAGACCGGTACGGCGGAGACCGGAACGGCCGAGGAGGCCACCGGCGAGACGGCGCCGGAGGAGGCAGCGGGCACGGCGGAGGGCGCCGGCGAGGAGGGCGACGAGGCGGTCTCGGCGAGCCGTCGGCGCCGCCGCCGGCGGCGCCGGACCCCCGGCGAGGACGGCGAGGGCGGGGGCGAGGACAACGACCGCACGGTGGTCCACGTGCGGGAGCCGCGGGCCAAGGCGCGCGGCGGCCACGAGGACGAGCCGACGTCCCTGCGTGGCTCCACCCGCCTCGAGGCGAAGAAGCAGCGCCGCCGGGAGGGCCGCGACGCCGGCCGACGTCGCCCGCCGATCCTCACCGAGGCGGAGTTCCTCTCCCGCCGGGAGGCGGTGAACCGGGTCATGGCGGTGCGCCAGCGCGGCCCGCTCACCCAGATCGGCGTCCTCGAGGACGACGTCCTCGTGGAGCACTACGTGGCCAGCGCCGCGTCGACGGCCATGGTCGGCAACGTCTACCTCGGCAAGGTGCAAAACGTGCTGCCGAGCATGGAGGCGGCGTTCGTCGACATCGGCCGCGGGCGCAACGCCGTCCTCTACGCCGGTGAGGTCAACTGGGACACCGCCGGGCTCGCCGACGGGCAGCCCCGCCGGATCGAGCACGCGCTGAAGTCCGGGGACAGCGTCCTCGTCCAGGTCACCAAGGACCCCATCGGGCACAAGGGCGCCCGGCTGACCAGCAACGTCAGCCTCGCCGGCCGCTTCCTCGTCTACGTGCCGGACGGGTCCATGAGCGGGATCAGCCGCAAGCTGCCCGACACCGAGCGCAACCGGCTGAAGGGGATCCTCAAGAGCGTCGTGCCCGAGGACGCCGGCGTGATCGTCCGGACCGCCGCCGAGGGCGCCAGCGAGGAGCAGCTGACCCGAGACGTGCAGCGGCTGCACGCCCAGTGGGAGGACATCCAGAAGAAGGCGAAGACGGCGGCGGCGCCGGCGCTGCTCTACGGCGAGCCCGACCTCACCGTCCGGGTCGTCCGCGACCTGTTCAACGAGGACATCGCCCGGCTCGTCGTCTCCGGTGACGACGCGTGGGACGTCGTGGAGGCCTATGTCAGCCACGTCGCCCCCGACCTCATGGACCGGGTGGACAAGCACGTCGGGCCGGGCGACCTCTTCCACGACCTGCGCATCGACGAGCAGCTGGCCAAGGCACTGGACCGCAAGGTGTGGCTGCCGTCGGGAGGGTCGCTGGTCATCGACCGCACCGAGGCGATGACGGTGGTCGACGTCAACACGGGCAAGTTCACCGGCAAGGGCGTCGGGAACCTCGAGGAGACCGTCACCAAGAACAACCTCGAGGCCGCGGAGGAGATCGTCCGCCAGCTCCGGCTGCGCGACATCGGCGGGATCATCGTCATCGACTTCATCGACATGGTGCTCGAGTCCAACCGGGAGCTGGTGCTGCGCCGGCTGACCGAGTGCCTCGGCCGTGACCGCACCAAGCACCAGGTGGCCGAGGTCACCTCGCTCGGTCTGGTCCAGATGACCCGCAAGCGGATCGGGCAGGGGCTGCTCGAGGCGTTCTCCGAGCCGTGCGAGCACTGCAACGGCCGCGGGCTGATCGTCCAGCTCGAGCCGGTCGAGCACCGGCGTGGCCGGTCGGCGGAGTCAGCGGAGGCCGCAGCGGCGGCGCCGAAGCCGCGCCGGTCGCGGGCCAAGAAGGCGGTCGCAGCCGAGGAGTCCGCCGCCGGGTAGCATGGACCCGCACCACGGGGAGCTCGGGGGACCGCCGGGCTGAGAGGGTGGCCGACCGCCGCCGACCCGCGAACCTGATCTGGGTAATGCCAGCGGAGGAACTCAGCATGCGTCGCCCCGTCGCCCCGTGGGGGCTGCTGGCCACCGTCACGCTCGTGGCGCTGGCACTGACCGCGTGCGCGTCGGGATCCGGCTCGGGCGCACCCAGCGGGACGGCGGACGTCACCGTTGCACCGCCGGCCAGCTTCGCGCCGACCACGGTCCGGCTGCTCACCCACGACTCCTTCGCGGTGTCCGACGACGTCCTCGCGGATCTCGCCGCACGGACCGGCGTCACCGTCCAGGTGGTGACCGCCGGGGACGCCGGGGAGCTGGTCAACCGCGCCGTCCTCACCGCGGGCAACCCCGAGGGGGACGTGCTGTTCGGGCTCGACACCACGCTGCTGTCACGCGCCGTCGACGCCGAGGTCTTCGCTCCGTACCGGCCGGCCGCCCTGGCCGAGGTCAGCCCGAAGCTGCGGGAGATCGACACCGACGACGCGGTGGTCCCCGTCGACTACGGCGACGTGTGCGTCAACCGCGACGACCGGTGGTTCGCCGACCGCGGGCTCGTGCCGCCGGCCACGCTCGAGCAGCTCGCCGACCCGCGGTACCGGGACCTGCTGGTCGTCGAGAACCCGGCCACGTCGTCGCCCGGCCTGGCCTTCCTGCTGGCCACGGTGGCGCGGTACGGCGAGGAGGGCTGGACCGGCTACTGGGAACGGCTGCGGGCCAACGGCGTCCGGGTCGTCAACGGCTGGACGGAGGCTTACACCGGCGAGTTCAGCGGCGGCGGGGGCCGCGGCACCCGTCCGCTCGTCGTCTCGTACGCCTCCTCGCCGCCGGCGGAGATCGTGTTCGCCGCCGACCCGAAGCCGAGCGCGCCGTCGACCAGTGTGCTGACCGACGGCTGCTACCGACAGGTGGAGTTCGCCGGGGTGCTGCGCGGCACCGATAGGCCGGAGGCCGCCCGCGCGGTCGTGGACTGGCTGCTCTCCGAGCCGTTCCAGGCTGACGTCGCCCTGTCCATGTTCGTCTTCCCGGCCCGGGACGGGACCGCGCTGCCGGAGGTCTTCACCCGCTTCGCCGCCGTCCCACCGGAGCCGCTGGCGCTGGCGCCCGAGGTGGTCGCCGAGAACCGGGACCGCTGGGTGGAGGCCTGGACCGAGGTGGTGCTCCGCTGACCCTGCTGGCGCCGCGCGACGCCCCCATCCCCGATCCCCGTCAGACGGACCGTGTCACCCACGCCGAGCCGCGGACAGGGGCGGTGGGGGCCGCCCCGCTGCGCGCCTGGGTGCTGGCGATCGTCCCGGTGGGGGTCCTGCTGGCGTTCCTCGCCTGGCCGGTCGCGGTCCTCCTCGCGCACAGCCTCTCCGGCCGCTCGGTGGAGGTGCTGCAGCAGCCGTCGGTGTGGCGGGTCGTCGGGTTCACCCTCGGCCAGGCGCTGCTGAGCACGCTGCTCACCCTCGCCGTAGCGCTGCCCGGCACCTTCGTGCTGCACCGCTACGCCTTCCCCGGCCGCCGGGCCCTGCTCGCCGTGGCCACGGTCCCCTTCGTGCTGCCGACGGTCGTCGTCGGGCTGGCGTTCCGCGCGCTGCTGCCACCGTCGTGGGTGGGCACGCTCGGGGTGATCCTGCTGGCGCACGTGTTCTTCAACTACGCGGTGGTGGTCCGGGTCGTGGGCGGGCTGTGGGCGCACCTCGACCCGCGGTACGAGCAGGTTGCCCGCGCCCTCGGCGCCACGCCGTGGCGGGCCTTCCGCACCGTCACCTGGCCGCTGCTGCGGCCCGCCGTCGCCGCGGCGGCGGCGCTGGTGCTGCTGTTCACGTTCACCTCGTTCGGGGTCGTCCTCGTGCTGGGCGGCCCGACGACCGTGACCCTCGAGGTGGAGATCTACCGGCGCACCGCCCAGCTCCTCGACCTCTCCGGGGCGGCCGGCCTCGCGCTGCTCCAGCTCGGCGCGCTGGGCGTCGTCCTGCTCGTCTCCGCGCGGCTGCAGGCCCGGGTCGCGGTCGCCCAGCGGCTGCGCACCGACCCGGCGGAGACCACCGTGCGGCCCCGTCGCCCGGGCCAGCTCGTCCTGCTCGGCGGCGTGCTGGCCTCGATCGGCGTCCTGCTCGTCGCGCCGATGGTGGCCCTGGTCTACCGCTCGGTCCGCGTCGGTGACGGCTTCGGGCTGGCCTGGTGGCGGGCGCTCGCCGATGTCGACGCGGGCACCACGGGGTTCTCCGCGCCGCTGGCCGCCCTGCGCGTCTCGCTGGGGTACGCCGCGGTGGCCACCGTCGTGGCGGTCGTCGTCGGTGGCCTGGCGGCCTGTGCGGTGGCCTATGCACGGCATGGCGCGAGCCTGCTGGACGCCGGGCTGACCCTGCCACTGGGCACCTCGGCGGTGACGGTCGGGTTCGGCCTGCTGCTGGCCTACGGGCGGCCCCCGCTGGACCTGCGCGGGTCGTGGGGCATGGTGCCGCTGGCGCACGCCCTCGTCGCGGTCCCGCTGGTGCTGCGGACCGTGCTGCCGGTGGCCCGCTCGGTCGACCCCCGGCTGCGGCAGGTGGCGGCGACGCTCGGCGCCGCCCCGCTGCGCACCTGGGCCACGGTCGACCTCCCGCAGCTGGCCCGGGCGCTCGGCGTCGGCGCGGGGTTCGCCTTCGCGGTCTCCCTCGGGGAGTTCGGCGCCACCGCGTTCCTCGCCCGGGCCGACTCCCCGACCCTGCCGGTGCAGGTGGTCCGGCTGCTCGGCCGGCCGGGGGAGCAGTCCCTCGGGACGGCGATGGCGCTGGCGACGGTGCTCATGGTCGTGACGGCGCTGGCCGTGCTGGTCACCGAGCGGCTGCGGGCCGGCCGGCCGGGCCAGCTGTGACCACGCCGTCGGACGCCGCCCTGCGCGTCGACGCGGTCTCGGTCGCCTTCGGGACGCGCCGGGTGCTGGACCGGGTCTCCCTCACCGTGGGCCCCGGCGAGGTCGTCTGCCTGCTCGGCCCGAGCGGCTCCGGCAAGTCCACCCTGCTGCAGGTGGTCGCGGGGCTGCGCGAGCCGGACAGCGGGACGGTGTGGTGGGCGGGCGCGGACCTCGCCGGCGTGCCGGCGCACCGGCGGCGGTTCGGCCTGGTCTTCCAGGACCCCCTGCTGTTCCCCCACCTCGACGTCGTCGGGAACGTGGGCTACGGCCTGCGCGCCGCCGGGCGCCCGGGTGCGGAGGTGGGCACCCGGGTGGCGGGCCTGCTCGAGCTGGTGGACCTGCCCGGCTTCGGGCGCCGCCGGGTCGCGACGCTGTCCGGCGGGGAGGCCCAGCGGGTGGCCCTGGCCCGGGCGCTCGCCCCGGACCCGCGGCTGCTGCTGCTCGACGAGCCGTTCGGCGCCCTCGACCGCGACCTGCGGGACCGCCTGGCCGTCGACGTCCGAGCGCTGCTGCACCGGCTGGGCACCCCGGCGGTGCACGTCACGCACGACCTCGCCGAGGCGCAGCTGGTGGGGGACCGGGTGGTGCGGCTCGCGGACCTCGGCGCCGCCGGTGGGTTTGACCCGACCGGCCGGGGGTCCGTACCCTGACCCTTCGGCGTGCTGCGTGCACGCCCCGTCGTCCGTGCCCAGCGACCCGGTGCCGCGGACGCCCGTCAGCGAGCAAGACAGGAGTACCGCGGTGTACGCGATCGTCCGTGCCGGTGGCCGTCAGGAGAAGGTCGCTGTCGGCGACGTCGTCGAGACCAACCGGCTCTCGGGTGCGCCCGGCAGCACCGTGCAGCTGCCCGCGCTGCTGCTCGTCGACGGGGAGACCGTCACCAGCGACCCCGCGGCCCTCGCCGGCGTGACCGTGACCGCGGAGATCGTGGGCGACGCCAAGGGTCCCAAGATCACGATCATGAAGTTCAAGAACAAGACCGGGTACCGCAAGCGCCAGGGGCACCGTCAGGCGCTGACCCGGGTCAAGGTCACCGGCATCGAGACGAAGTAGGTCGCGGACTCATGGCTCACAAGAAGGGCGCCTCCTCCTCGCGCAACGGGCGGGACTCCCACGCCCAGCGTCTCGGCGTCAAGCGGTTCGGCGGCCAGGTGGTCAACGCCGGGGAGATCCTCGTGCGCCAGCGTGGCACGCACTTCCACCCGGGGACCAACGTCGGCCGTGGGGGCGACGACACCCTGTTCGCGCTGACCGCCGGTGCCGTCGAGTTCGGCACCCGGCGCGGGCGGCGCGTCGTCAACGTCGTCCCGGCTGCGGAGTAGGCGGGCGGCCCGCGGGCGCACCGTGAGGTCGAGCCGGTGACCACGTTCGTCGACCGGGTGGTGCTGCACGCCAGCGCCGGGGACGGCGGGCACGGCTGCGCCTCGATCCACCGCGAGAAGTTCAAGCCGCTCGGCGGCCCCGACGGCGGGGACGGCGGGCGCGGCGGGGACGTCGTCCTGGTCGTCGACCCGCAGACGACCACGCTGCTCGACTACCACCGGGGGCCCCACCGCCGGGCGACCAGCGGCCGGCCGGGGATGGGCGCGCACCGCAACGGTGCGGCCGGCGAGGATCTCCTCCTGCCGGTCCCGGAGGGCACCGTGGTCACCACCGCGAGCGGGGCCCCGCTGGCCGACCTCGTCGGCGCCGGCACCCGGTTCGTCGTCGCGCGCGGCGGTCGAGGGGGCCTCGGCAACGCCGCGCTGGCCTCGCCCCGGCGGCGGGCGCCCGGCTTCGCGCTGCTCGGGGAGCCCGGGGAGTCCCACGACGTCGTCCTCGAGCTCAAGACCGTCGCCGACGTCGGCCTGGTCGGCTTCCCCAGCGCCGGCAAGTCCAGCCTGGTCGCGGCACTGTCGGCCGCCCGGCCCAAGGTCGCCGACTACCCGTTCACGACGCTGGTGCCCCACCTCGGGGTCGTCCAGGCCGGGGAGGTCCGCTTCACCCTGGCCGACGTCCCCGGCCTGATCCCGGGTGCCAGCCAGGGCAAGGGGCTCGGCCTGGAGTTCCTGCGCCACGTCGAGCGCTGTGCGGCGCTCGTCCACGTGCTGGACTGCGCGACGCTGGAGCCGGGCCGCGACCCGCTGTCCGACCTCGACGCGATCGAGGCGGAGCTGGCGGCGTACGGCGGGCTGGCCGACCGGCCGCGGCTGGTGGCGCTGAACAAGGTGGACGTGCCCGAGGCGCGGGAGCTGGCGGAGCTGGTCCGGGCCGACATCGAGGCGCGCGGCCTGCCGGTCCACCTGATCAGCGCCGCGAGCCATGAGGGGCTGCGGGAGCTGTCCTTCGCCATGGCCGCGCTGGTGTCCGCGGCGCGGGCCGCGCGGGCCGCCGAGCGCGCCGAGCCGACCCGGATCGTGCTGCGTCCCGCAGGGGTCGACGACGTCGGCTTCACCGTGGTGCGCGAGGGCGAGCGGTTCCGGGTGCGCGGGGAGAAGCCCGAGCGCTGGGTGCGGCAGACCGACTTCGCCAACGACGAGGCGGTGGGCTACCTCGCGGACCGGCTGGCCCGGCTCGGCGTCGAGGACGCGCTGCTGGCAGCGGGCGCGCAGCGCGGCGACGAGGTGCTCATCGGCCCGGAGGACAACGCCGTCGTGTTCGAGTGGGAGCCCACGCTGAGCGCCGGTGCGGAGCACCTCGCCGGCCCGCGCGGCAGCGACCCACGCCTGGAGGGACGGTGACCCGGGGATGACGGGGGCGCTGCGCAGCGACGTCGCGGCAGCCCGCCGGGTCGTCGTCAAGGTCGGCTCGTCGTCGATCGCGGGCACCCGCCGCGGCCTGCTCGGCGACCGGGTGGACGCGCTCGTCGACGCGCTGGCCGACCGGGTCGCGGCGGGTGTCGAGGTGGTGCTCGTGTCGTCGGGGGCGATCGCCGCCGGGCTGCGGCCCCTCGGCCTGGCCCGGCGACCGCGGGACCTGGCCACCCAGCAGGCCGCGGCCAGCGTCGGCCAGGGCCTGCTCCTGCACCGCTACACGGAGGCCTTCGCCCGGCACGGGCTGACCGTGGGCCAGGTGCTGCTCACCGCCGAGGACGTCACGCGCCGGGCGCACTACCGCAACGCCCAGCGCACGCTGACCACGCTGCTCGCCGTGGGCGCCGTCCCCGTGGTCAACGAGAACGACACGGTGGCCACCGACGAGATCCGCTTCGGCGACAACGACCGGCTGGCCGCGCTGGTGGCCCACCTCGTGCACGCCGACCTGCTCGTCCTGCTCTCCGACGTCGACGGGCTGTACGACGGTGACCCCCGCCGGCCGGGTGCCCGGCTGCTCGCCGAGGTGCGCGACGACACCGACCTGGCTGGGGTCCGGCTGGGCCGGCCCGGCGGTGCCGGGGTCGGGACGGGCGGGATGGCCACCAAGGTCGAGGCCGCCCGGCTGGCGGGAGCGGCGGGGATCCCGGCCGTGCTCGCCGCCGCGACCGCGGTGCGGGAGGCCCTGGCCGGGGCTGCCGTCGGCACGCACTTCCACCGGTCCGGGCGCCGGGTGGCCACCCGGCTGCTGTGGCTGGCGCACGCCACCAGCCCGAGGGGACGGCTGGTGCTCGACCCGGGTGCCGTCCGGGCCGTCGTCGGTCGGCGGATGTCGCTGCTCCCCGCCGGCATCACCGGCGTCCAGGGCGACTTCCAGGCGGGTGACCCGGTGGACCTCCTCGACGAAAACGGGGACGTGGTGGCCCGGGGTCTGGTCAACTTCGACGCGTCGGAGCTCCCCGGGCTGCTCGGCCGCTCGACCCGGGACCTCGCCAGGGAGCTGGGTCCGGCGTACGAGCGCGAGGTCGTGCACCGCGACGACCTCGTGCCGCTGCGCCGCTGAGCCCCACGCGGGAGGTGCCCATGAGCGACCCGGCCCCCCCGCGCATGTGGCACGTCACGCTGACCCTCGCCGGCGCCGCCGTCCCGGCCGACGACGTCCGCAGCGCCCTGGAGCGGCTGGCCCACGACCACCCGTTCCTGCTCACCGGCCGGTACGCGTCCGGGCGGGCCGAGGTCCGCTACTGGGAGGAGGCCACCCAGCTGGACGACGCCGCCGCGCTGGCGCTGCGGCTGTGGGGCGAGCACCGCACCACCGCCCGGCTGCCCGACTGGGAGGTGGTGGGCCTCGAGGTCGTCGACCGGGACACCTTCTTCCGGCGCGGGGTCCACGGGGAGCTCGACATCCGGCTCGGTCCCGCGGACGAAGTGCGCCCGTTCGGCGCCGACTGACCGCCGCGCCCCCGCGCCCGGGGCCCCCACCCGGGCGTCCCGGCTACCCTTCCGGCATGACCGAGCAGACCGACGAGCGCAGCGCCGTCCTGGACGTCGCCCGCCGGGCGCGGGCGGCCGCCGCCGTGCTGGCGCCGCTCACCCGGGCGGCCAAGGACGCCGCGATCCTGGCGGTGGCCGACGCCCTGGAGAAGGAGTCGGCGGCGGTGCTGGCCGCGAACGCCGACGACGTCGGCCGGGCCGTCGCCGACGGGACGTCCGCCGGGCTGGTGGACCGGCTGACCCTCACCGAGGCGCGGCTCGCGGACATCGCCGCGGCGCTGCGCGAGGTCGCCGAGCTGCCCGACCCGGTCGGCACGGTGCTGCGCGGCTCGACGCTGCCGAACGGCCTGCAGCTGCGCCAGGTCCGGGTGCCGCTCGGGGTCGTCGGCATCGTCTACGAGGCCCGGCCGAACGTCACGGTCGACGCTGCGGGGCTGTGCCTGAAGAGCGGCAACGCGGTGCTGCTGCGCGGCTCGTCGTCCGCCTATGCGTCGAACTCCGCGCTGGTCGACGTCATGCGCGAGGCGCTCGCCGCCAGCGGCCTGCCGAGGGACGCCGTGCAACTGGTGCCGGGCACGTCGCACGAGTCGGTGCAGCACCTCATGGCTGCCCGCGGGCTGGTGGACGTGCTCATCCCGCGGGGCGGCGCCGGCCTGATCCGCAGCGTGGTCGAGGGCTCGTCGGTGCCGGTCATCGAGACCGGCATCGGCAACTGCCACGTGTACGTCGACGCGGCCGCCGACGTCGGCAAGGCGGTCCGCATCCTGGTCAACGCCAAGGCCCAACGGCCGAGCGTGTGCAACGCCGCCGAGACGTTCCTCGTCCACGCGGACGTCGCCGAGCGGTTCCTGCCCGCTGCCCTGGCTGCGCTGCGCGACGCGGGCGTGACGGTGCACGGCGACGAGCGGGTCGCCGCGCACGCGGGCGCGGCCGGCGTCGCGTTCGCACCGGTGACGGAGGAGGACTGGCTGGCCGAGTACTACTCCCTGGACATCGCGGCGGGCGTGGTCGACTCCCTCGACGCGGCGGTCGCGCACATCCGCCGGTACGGGTCGGGGCACACCGAGGCGATCGTCAGCGACTCGGCGTCGGCGATCCGGGCCTTCGTCGCCGGGGTGGACGCCGCCGCCGTCATGGTCAATGCCTCGACCCGGTTCACCGACGGCGGGGAGTTCGGGTTCGGCGCCGAGATCGGCATCTCCACGCAGAAGCTGCACGCCCGGGGACCGATGGGGCTGCCCGAGCTCACCTCGACGACGTACGTCGTCACCGGCGACGGGCACGTGCGGGGCTGACCGCCCGGTACGCTGCGCCCCATGAGTGCGAGCACCCTGCTGGGAGTCCTGGTCACCGCCGAGGAGGCCGCGGAGGAGATCGGGCCCGAGCCCGTGATCGTCGGCATCGTCACATTCGTCGTCCTCGCCCTGGCGCTGTTCCTCGTCACCAGGCTGAACAAGGACCGCTGAGTGGCAGCGGGCCTGCTCGACCGCACCGTCGGTCTGGTCCAGGCCCTGCGCGGCGCCGGCGTGCCCGTGTCGGTCGCCGAGTCGCTGGATGCGGTACGGGCGGTCGGGGCGGTCGGTCTGCTCGACCGGGAGGCGGTGCGCGCGGCGCTGGCGGCGGCGCTGGTCAAGCGGGGCGCCCACCGGCCCACCTTCGACGCCCTGTTCGACCTGTGGTTCCCCGCCCTGACCGGCCCACCCCCCCAACCCCTCCCGCATGAAGGGACCCCTGAGGCCACTAGATCGCCACAGGGGACCCTTGATGCGGAACGGGGGGAGTGGCGGGACCAGCTGACGCAGCTGCTGCTGGACGGCGACGACGCGGCACTGCGCGCCTTCGCCCGGGCGGCGGTGGAGGCGTTCGGGCACGCCGAGGCGGCCCCGGGGCGGCAGTCGTACTTCTCCTACCGGGTGCTGCGGGCCCTCTCGCCCGATACCCTCGTCGCGGCGCTGATCGCGGCGCTGCTCGCCGGCGCCCCGCCCACCCCGTTCCGGGAGGAGGTCGCCCGCCGGACCGCGCAGGAGCGGGTGCGGGCCTTCGAGCAGCACGTGGACGCTGAGATCCGCCGCCGGCTGGCGGAGGAGAAGGGCCCCGAGCAGGTCGCCCGGACGGCGGTGCGCCCGCTCGTCGACCAGGTGGAGTTCCTGCGGGCCTCGCGCGAGGACCTGGCCACGCTGCGCCGCCAGGTGCATCCGCTGGCCCGGCGGCTGGCCACCTGCCTGGCGGCCCGGCGGCGGTCCGGACCCAGCGGGCGGCTCGACATGCGCCGCACCGTCCGCGCGTCGCTCGGCACCGGTGGGGTGCCCGTGCAGACCCACCACCGGCCGCGCCGCCCCCACAAGCCCGAGCTGGTGGTCCTCTGCGACGTGTCGGGGTCGGTGGCGTCGTTCGCCCACTTCACCCTGCTCCTCACCTGGGCGCTGCAGGAGCAGTTCACCCGGGTGCGCGCGTTCGCGTTCATCGACACCACCGACGAGGTGACCCGGTTCCTGGAGCGGGCCGACGACCTGCCGGACGCCCTGGCCGCGATGACCCGGGAGGCCCAGCTCGTCTGGTACGACGGCCACTCCGACTACGGCCACGCCTTCGAGGTCTTCGCGGAGCGGTACGCCGACGCCATCACCCCGAGGACCTCGCTGCTCGTGCTGGGGGACGGCCGCACGAACTACCGCAACCCCGGGCTGGCCGTGCTGGCCGGGCTCGCCGGGGCCTCCCGGCACGCCTACTGGCTCAACCCCGAGCCGCGCGGGCAGTGGGGCAGCGGCGACTCAGCGGCCCGGCGCTACGCCGACGTCGTGCCGATGGTCGAGTGCCGGACCGTCGCCCAGCTCGAGCGGTTCCTCACCGACCTGCCGGGCTGAGGCCCGGGTCGAGGACGGCCGGCGTCCAGCCGGGCCGGCCGAACGCCAGGTGCCAGCGGGTCCTCCAGCTGTTCCCGGCGCGAACGTCGCGGCCCAGCGCGACGTACTCGTGGAAGGCGACCCGGACCGGGTTGGACGTCGCGATGTTCGTCGTCAGGCCGTACCGGACCCGCTCCCGCTCCGGCTCGAACGTGCCGAACAGCCGGTCCCACACGATGAGGATCCCGCCGTAGTTCCTGTCCAGGTACTGCCGGTTGGACCCGTGGTGCACCCGGTGGTGCGAGGGGGTGTTGAGCACCCACTCCAGCGGGGCCCAGAGCCGGTGGATGCGCTCGGTGTGGATCCAGAACTGGTAGAGCAGGCTCACCGCCTGCATGGTGAGGACGGCGTACGGCGGGAAGCCGACCAGCAGCAGCGGCAGCCAGAACGGCAGGGAGGTCATCGGGGTCCACGTCTGCCGCAGCGCGGTGGAGAGGTTGTAGCGCTGTGAGGAGTGGTGCACCACGTGCGAGGCCCAGAAGAACCGGGACTCGTGGTGCACCCGGTGGAACCAGTAGTAGGCGAGGTCGTCGGCGACCAGGAGCAGGGCCCAGGCCCACCAGGAGTCCATCGGGATGCGCAGCGGGGTCAGCTGGTAGGTGGCCACGTACGCCGCCACGACGACCAGGCCCCAGGCCAGGTTGATGACCACGTTGCCGATCCCCATCGACAGGCTGGTGGCGGTGTCCCGGCCCCGGTAGCCGAGCGCGGCGTCGTCGGGCCGGAACCGGAAGGACAGCCACTCGAGCAGCAGCAGCCCGAGGAACGCGGGGATGGCGTAGAGCACCAGCGGGATCGCGGCCCGGTCCTCCGGGCCGGTCGCGGCGGTCCCGCTGGCGTCGGACGGCGGGGCGGCGGCGCGGACGAGCGAGGGGGCGGCGACGGCGGTGTCGCGGTCCGGCAGTGCGGCTGCGGCCGGCGCCGGGGCCGCCGGGGCCGCCGGGGTGCTCCGGGGCGTCGACCTGCTCGCGGGCGCAGGCGCCCGCGGTGACCTCGCTGCCGGGGCCGGGACCTCAGACGGCGTCGCCCGCGGTGCCTCCCGCGGTGCCGGTCGGGCCGCCGCCGCGGGGCTCGGGGCGCTGCTCCGCG
>JALOLN010000045.1 GCA_025455945.1 Actinomycetes bacterium | reverse complement strand
GTTCCCGACCGTCGAGGCGCTGCGCGAGCACGGGGCCGAGGTGCTCGTCCACGACCCGATGTACTCCGACGACGAGCTGCGCAGCCTCGGCTGGACCCCCTACGACCTCGGTGACCCGATCGATGCAGCCGTCCTCCAGGCCGACCACGCCGAGTACCGGACGCTCAGCGCCGCCGACCTGCCCGGGGTCCGGGTGCTCGTCGACGGCCGGCACGTGACCGACCCGAGCCGCTGGCACGGCGTCGACCGCCGCGTCCTCGGGACCGCCTCGACCCGGTGAGCCAGCCGGCGGTCCGTCCGTCGGACCTGCACGTCGTCATGCTGGTGGGCAACGACGCCGCGACGGACACCCGGGTGCGCAAGAGCGCCCTGTCCGTCGCCCGGCTCGGCTGCCGGGTCACCCTGCTCGCCTACACCGCTGAGCCGCGTCCCCAGGAGACCCAGCTCGGTGACGTGCGCATCCGACGGGTGCCCGTCCCCTTCCACCTCCAGGACGCCCGCCAGGCCCGGCGCGCCCACCGGCGGCGGTCCCGCGTCGTCGTCGGGTACCGGGACAGGGATCAGTTCCGCGCGGCAGCGCTGCGCCTGGAGGCCCGACGGCGGGAGGCCGAGGCCGGCGGCGTGGGTCTGGTGAGCGCCGTGCGGCTGCAGGGGCTGCGGGTCCGCCGGCTGGTCCTGCGCGGGCGCGCGGGCGCGCAGCGGCGGCTGGACCGGCTCCAGCGCACCGGCTGGCGGGCGTGGGACAAGGCGTGGAGCTCGACTGGGCTGGGGGTGCGGTGGCGGTCCACCACTCCGCAGTTCCAGGACTACGAGCTGGCGTTCGGCCCTGAGCTGGACCGCCTCGACCCCGACGTCATCCACGCGCACGACAACCACATGGTCGGCGTGGCCACCCTCGCCGTCGCCCGGGCCCGGGCCCGCGGTCGCCAGGTGCGGTGGGTCTACGACGCCCACGAGTGGGTGGCCGGGCTGGCGACCTACGGGAGCCGGACCCGGCGGGTCGTCTCGGCCTACGCGAAGCTCGAGGCGGAGTACGTCCGGGGCGCGGACGCCGTCATCACGGTCTCCCCGCAGCTCGCCGAGGCACTGCGCCGTCGCTACCGGCTGCCGCACCCGCCGGCCGTGGTCCTCAACATCCCACCTCAGCAGCGCGTCCCGGGGGAGCCGGTCGTCGACGTGCGACAGCGCGTGGGGCTCGACGCGGGCACGCCCCTGCTCGTGTACAGCGGTGCGGTCACCACCGCCCGCGGTCTGGTGACAGCGCTGGAGGCGCTCACCCTGCTCCCGGACGCGCACCTCGCGGTGGTCTGCGTCCCGTCGCCGACGACCCTGGCCGCGCAGGCGCTGCAGCGGCACGCGGCGGCCGTGGGGGTCTCCGACCGGGTGCACTGGCTGGACCCCGTGGCTCCGCACCAGGTCTCGGAGTTCCTCTCCACCGCCGACGTCGGGCTGATCCCGCTGCTGCGCTTCCCGAGCCACGACATGGCCCTGACGAACAAGCTGTTCGAGTACATGCACGGTGGTCTGCCGTTGGTGGTCAGCGACTGTCCGGCGCAGGCGGCGTTCGTGCGGGAGCACGGGATCGGTGTGGTCCACCGCGCGGGGGACGCAGCTGACCTGGCCCGGGCCGTGACGGACGCCCTCGCCCGGCGGGCGGAGCTCGCGCAGCCCCTGCACGACGAGGCGCTGCTGCACCGGTTCACCTGGGAGGCCCAGGAGGAGGCGCTCCTGGCCGTGTATCGGGAGCTCGTGGGGCCGGAGCGGCTGCCGGGCGAGCCGTCTCCCCCGCTGGGAGTGGAGCCGGTGGAGCAGCCGGTCCGTCCCGAGCGGTCGGTGCCCGAGGGCCACGTCGTGCTCGGCATCGGCCCCGCCAACTCCGCGGGCCAGGGCTGGGCGTGGGGCAAGGCGGTGGAGCGGGGGCTCCCCGAGACCCGGGCCGACGTCCTCGCCGTGCTCAACGACAAGTACGACTTCCCGGCCGACGTGCAGGTCGCACCGGCCGTCTTCGCACGCGACAGCGGCTGGCAGCTGGAGATGCGGGAGCGGGCCTTGTCGACCTGGACGCACGCGCTGCTCGAGGCCGGCCGGCCAGTGTTCGGAACCCTGAACGGGAGGGACTTCCGGGGCGATGCGTTCGAGCTGACCGACGCGGGCATCGGCGTCGCGCTGGTCTTCCACGGCTCGGAGGTCAGGGACCCGCGGCGGCACGCGGCGCTGTACGAGCTCTCACCGTTCCGGGACCCGCGGGAGTCACTCACCGCCCGGCTCCAGGGCAAGTGCGACGACCTGCTCGCCGCCGTCGCGGAGGCTGAGCTGCCTCGCTTCGTGAGCACCCCGGACCTGCTGGACTTCGTTCCGGAAGCCACGTGGCTGCCGGTCGTGGTGGACCCCACGGTGTGGCGTCCGGGGCCCCCGCCGCTGGAGCGCCACCGCCCGTTGGTCGTGCACGCCCCGTCGAACGCGGCCCTGAAGGGGACGGCGGCCGTGGAGCAGGCCGTCCGCAGCCTGGTCGCGGACGGCCTGGTGGAGTACCGGCGGCTGGAACGGGTCGCGCCCGAGGAGATGCCCGACGTGCTGGCCGACGCCGACATCGTCCTGGACCAGTTCGCGATCGGCTGTTACGGCGTCCTGGCCTGCCAGGCGATGGCGGCCGGCCGGGTCACCCTGGGGCACGTGCACGCACGCAACAGGGACCGGGTGCCTGCCGAGCTGCCGATCGTCGAGGCGACTCCGCAGACGCTCCGTGCGGTGGTCGAAGGGCTCCTGCGCGACCGCGACCGCGCCAGGGCGGTGGCTCAGGACGGCCCCGGCTTCGTGCGGGCGCTCCACGACGGCACGCATGCGGCCGAGGTGCTGGGCGGCTTCCTCGGCCGGTAGCCACGCGGACGGCAGGCTCAGGAGCAGACGTCAGCGTCGGCGGTGCGCGGGGTGGCCGACGCGCTCGCGGTGGGGGTGGACGTCGCACCCGGGACGACGACTCGAAGCAGCCCCTGGTAGTCGGTGCCCACGACCAGCACGAGCGTGCGGCCAAGGGAGTCGTCGACGACCGACTGAGCGCCCTTGACGGAGGCGGTGAGGGTGCGGCCGGACTCGTCGCGGGAGGGCGAGTACCGGACAGTCGTCACCGCCTCGACGGCGTCGGCAGTGTCGACCCCGGCAATCTGGAAGCCCAGCTCGCGCAGCTCCGCCGCGACCTCCTTGGCCCGGCCCGGGGTCCCCGTCGCGTTCACGACCGTGACACGGATGTCCGACGGCGCGGTCTTCAGCGGAGGTCCGGACGGTGAGGCAGTCGGTAGGGGCGGGGGCGGCCACGGCTGGTCACCCCGGACCGCCGCGAACAGCCGCTCCGCCTCGTCCTCCTTGATGCTGACCGTGGCACCGTCGTCGTTGGCGAACCACGGCACGGTGACGAACGTCACGTCGTCCGGGTCGATGCCGGTCACGCTCTGCGCCAGCTGACGCAGGGCGTTGAGGCTGCCCAGCTCGGGGTCGGTGGTGAGGGACTGGGTGGCCGCGTCCAGCACCCGGTAGAGCTTGACCGGGTCGAGCAGGAGCGACGTCGACTTCGCCGAGCTGACGAGCGACGCCATGAACGCCTGCTGCCGGTCGATGCGGGAGATGTCGCTGCCGTCACCGATCGACTTGCGGGCCCGGACGAAGGCCAGCGCCTGCTCCCCCTTGACCACATGGGTGCCGGCGGAGAGCACCAGACCGCTCTGGGGGTCGTCGACGTCCTCGGCGACGCACACCGTGACGCCGCCGAGCGCGTCGACCATGCGCTTGAACCCGGTGAAGTCCACGACGACGAAGTGGTCGACGAAGATGTCCGTCGCGGCCTCGAACGTCTTGATCGTGCAGGCCGGGCCGCCGATGTCGAACGCCTCGTTGAACCGGGCGGTCCGCGGTGACGACGACCCGTTCGCCGTCGTGCACGAGGGGATGTCGACGATCGTGTCGCGGGGTACTGCCACCACCAGGGCGCGCTGGCGGTCGGCCGACAGGTGGACCAGCATCGTGGTGTCGGAGCGGGCGCCGGAGTACACCGCCGCCGAGCCGTACCCGCTGCCCTGCCCCTTCCGGGCGTCCGAGCCCATGACGAGCAGGTTGAGGGGTGCGTACTGCTGCTGCGGGTCCGTCGTCGGCGCACTGGGCCGCAGCGAGCCCAGGTCGTCCTGGACGTTGATCGTCTCGATGTTCGCGTCGAGGTGCCGGTACGCGACGAACAGCCCGGTGCCGGCCGCGGCCACCAGCACGGCCGCTGCGACGGCAACAGCGGTCAGCGCGCGCCGCCGACGGCTGCGCTGCGGCGGTGCGGCTGAGCTCACGCGGGCACGCTCCAACGGCGGACGGCAGGGGGGTCCGACGAGTGTACGACGCGATCCCGGGCCGGCCCCTCCGCGAGCGCGGCGCTACCGCAGCTGCGACACCAGCCAGCGAGCCCGCATGGCCATGCCCTCAGGGGTGGGGTGAGAGCCATCCGGCAGGTGCGGGACCGCTGCGGACTCCACGTGGGCGGCCCAGTCCAGGAAGCGGGCGTTGGGGTACTGCGCAGCAGTCTCCCGGATCGCGTCGTTGGTCTGCCGCCAGGTCACGTTGCCCCAGATGGCGTCGTCCAGCCACAGCCCCACCCAGTACACGGTCGTGTCCGGTGGGACCTTGTCCATAACCGTCCGGACGCTGGCCCGGACCTGGTCCGCGGTGTCCTGGCCGGTGATGACGTAGCGGCCCTGGGCGTCGCGGGTCGACCGGAGGCCGGAGTCGGTGGCCGTCGGCGGGGCGACGCGGGTCTTGGCCGTCACCTGGGAGTTGGCGCCCAGGGCCATGACGACGGTGCCGGGGATCTCACCGGGCGTGAGCGCCAGGTCGCCGCCGCAGCCCGGGGTGTCGAAGCACAGCGGGGTCCACGTGGCCCGCTTGCCGGAGACGATGGGGCGGCCGCCGAGCGCGTCGATGCGGTAGTCCCACCCGGCGGCGTCCAGCGCGGCCTCGAGCGGCGCCTGGCCCCGGGAGGTGAGCGAGTCGCCGACGACCAGCAGTCCGCGGTCGGCCTTGACGACGGGGGTGATGCCCCGGACCACCTCTGCGTACTGGGCGTCGGCACGGGCCTCGGCCACCCGGCCGGTCCCGACCGCCGCACCGACCGTCAGGAGGATCGCGGCGAGGCCGAACAACAGGGCGTTCCTGGTCGACGCCAGCAGCCTGGCCCGCTGTGGTGGCTGCTCGACAAAGCGGTAGGACGCCCACGCCAGGACGAACGCCGCGGCGACGCACGCCAGGGCCCGCTTAGGTGACAGCTGGCCGCCGACGTGGGCGGCAGCCAGCACGAGGACGGGCCAGTGCCACAGGTACAGCGAGTACGACACCCGGCCCACCCACCGGGCCGGCCGCACCGACAGGGCGCGCGCGACCACCCCGGCCGGGTGCCCCGCGATCACGAGCACCGTGCCGAGGACAACGGGGAGGGCCATGACGCCCGGGAACGGCGTGAGCGAGGTGTACGTCACCATGCAGACGAGGACGACGCCGAATCCGACGATCGCTCCGAGCACCCGGGCCGCCCTCGGGACGCGCTCGACCCACGTGCTGCCGATCGCGAGCAGCCCGCCGGCAGCGAGCTCGAACGCGCGCGAGGTGGCGGAGAAGTACCCGGCGGGCGCCCCGGTGCTCACCAGGTGCTGCGACCACACCAGCGAGGGCAGCGCCAGGGCCAGCAGGGCGGCGAAGAGGGTCGGTCGCAGCGGCAGCCGGCGCAGCCGCACGGCCGCCCACGTCGCCAGGGTGAGCACGACGGGCCAGACGAGGTAGAACTTCTCCTCGTCGTTGAGGCTCCAGAAGTGCAGCACGGGGCTCGGTGCGGTCGCCTCGCCCATGTAGTCGACGCCGGACGTCGCGAAGTGGATGTCCGCGTTGAACAGGGCAGCCCACACGACGTCGCCGGCGACCTCCACCGTGCGCTCGACGGTGAGGAGGAGCAGGGAGGCCCCCAGGGTGACCAGCAGGGTGACGGTGGCGGCCGGCAGGATCCGACGGGCCCGGCGGGCGTAGAAGCGGCCGAAGTGGATGCGGTCGGTGTTCTCGGCCTCGCGCACGAGCAGGCCGGTGATGAGGAAGCCGGAGATCACGAAGAAGACGTCCACGCCGAGGTACCCACCGGTGACCAGGCCGAGGGCGCCGGTGACGGCGCCCAGCGGGCCCCCGCCGTCCGGGTCGGCGAACTGGGCCGCGTGGTAGGCGAGCACGGAGAGGATGGCCACGGAGCGCAGCCCCTCGACCTCGGGACGGAAGTGCCTCGTCTCCGGCTGCGACGTCGGCCGTGTGGTCCGCGGGACCGAGGGGGTGCGTGCCTCGGTCCGCTCGGCCACGCTGCTCAAGCGTCCACCACCCTGCGTTCCTCCCGATTCCGGCCGCGGGGCGCCGGCCGCCGCGGACCATGGTCCCACGGCCCGGCGGCGTCCGCGGGCACCCGGCTGGCGTGCCGCCCGGCACCCGGTGCGCGTCGGACGTGGGTGGATCTGCCCGTTTCGCCCCCCGTCTGCGAGGATCGGGTCAAGGCCCCGCCCGCGTCACCCGATGCGATCATTGGCCCCGAAGCCATCGGAGCCGGCCGTCCGGCCACCCTGCCCGCCCTCACGAGCAAGGGAAGACACCCGCCCCATGGACTTGTCGCGCCACCTCCGTGCCGCTGCTCTGCTCACCGCCCTCGTCGTGCCGGCCACGCTGGTGCTCCCGGTGGCCTCGGCGCCGGCGGCCCAGCCACGACCCGTGTCCCCGGTCGTCCAGCAGCTGCCGGTCCGCGGCGTGGACCCCGTCGCTCTGCCGGACCTCGACAGCGCCACCACAGCAGGCGCGGGGGGCAGCCAGGCACAGCAGGCCCCGGACGAGCACCTGGAGCACCAGGCGTCCGGCCGGCTGGCGGTGCTGACCTCGCAGCGCCCGGTGCGGCCGTTCCGGCTCGTCGGACTGACCTGGGCCGCCGACGAGGTTCCCCCCACCGGCGTTGCCGTGCGCACCCGCGTCGACGGTGCCTGGAGCGGGTGGGAGCCGCTGGAGGTGGTCGACGACGCCCCCGACGCCGACACCGACGAGGGACGCCGCTCCCGGCGCGGGGTGGAGCCGCTGCTCGTCCCCGGGGCCGACGGCGTGCAGCTGAGGGTGGACACCCACGACGGGTCCACCCCCGCGGACCTGCGGCTGGAGCTCGTGGACCCGGGCAGCTCGGCCGCCGACGGCAACGTCGCCGCCGTGCCGCCGGCCACGGCGGCTGCGGCCGCCTCGACGCCCGCGATCGTCACCCGAGCCCAGTGGGGCGCCGACGAGAGCCTGCGCGAGGCACCGCGCTACATGGCCACGGTGAAGGTCGGCTTCGTCCACCACAGTGCCTCGTCCAACAGCTACTGGCAGTCCACCGGCTGGACCTCCGCGGACGCCGCCAAGGACATCAGGGCGATCTACGCCTACGACACCAAGGGCCTGGGCTACGCCGACATCGCCTACAGCTTCCTCGTGGACCTCGCCGGACGGATCTACGAGGGGCGCGCCGGGGGGGTCGACCGGGCCGTGCAGAGCGCGGCGACCGGAGGCTTCAACACCGACACCTTCGCGGTCGCGGCGCTGGGCAACCTCGACATCGCCTCGCCCTCGTCCGCGCTGGTCGACGGCATCTCGCGCGTGATGGCCTGGAAGCTGGACCTGTTCCACCGCGACCCCTACGGCTCGACCGTGCTGACCTCCGCCGGCGGAGGGACCTCGCGCCATGCCGCCGGCACCCGGGGGACCGTCAACACCGTCTCCGGGCACCGTGACGTGGGGTACACGGCGTGCCCCGGGCGGTACCTCTACCCGACGCTGGCCACGATCAAGGCCAAGGCCAAGGCCTACCAGGGGGCGGCGATCCACAACCCCGTCCAGAGCGCGGCCACGGGCCTGCTGGGCGCCGCGTCGGTGCAGGTCGGTGCCACGGTCCCGGGTGCGCAGTCCTGGCGGCTCACGGTCCGCTCGCTGTGCCTGGGCAACACCGCGGTCCGGGTCCTCTCCGGGTCCACCACCCAGGCGGGCGCGCTGTCGGTCAGCAGGGACGGCAAGACCTCGACCGGCGCCGTGGCGCCGGTGGGTCGATACGGGCTGCTCCTCGAGTCGTCCTCCACCACCACCACCACCGGGACGGCCCGCTCGGTCCAGCTCACCTACGACGTCAGGGATCCCGCCGTCGCCGCCCTCACCTGCCCCAACGTCGGGCGGCTGTTCGGCGCGGACCGGTTCGCGACGAGCGTGGCCATCGGCAAGGTGGCCGCGCCGAGCTCGACCAGCGCCGTCCTGGTCTCCGGCGAGGACGCCCACCTCGTCGACGGGCTCATCGCCGCGCCGCTGGCGCGGGCGAAGGGCGCGCCGCTGCTGCTCACCACCGCGACGACGCTCCCGGCGTCCGTGCTCGCGGACCTCCGCGCCCGCGGCGTGACCCGGGTGTGGGTGGTCGGAGGAGCAGGCGCCGTGGGCGCCGGGGTCGAGTCTGCGGTGCGTGGCCTGGGGGCGACCGTGACCCGCCTCGAGGGCGCGGACCGCTACGCCACGGCCGCTGCGGTGGCTCGTGAGGTCGGGACGTCGGGCCGGGCGCTCGTCGCCTCGGGCGAGACCGCCCACCTGGTGGACGCGCTCGCGGCCGGGGGCGCCGCCGCAGGGGCGCGGCGACCGATCCTCCTCGTGCGTCGTGACGCCGTGCCGACGGAGACCGCGCAGGCCCTCGCGCAGCTGCAGGTCGCCGGGGTGACCCTCGTCGGCGGTACCGGCGCGGTCTCCGACGCCGTGGCAGCGAGGCTCCCGGGTGTCTACCGGGCCGCGGGTCCGGACCGCTACGCCACGGCTGCGGCCGTCGCGACAGCCTTCCGCGGCCTGGTCGACCCGGCGCACGTGGTGCTGTCGTCCGGTGTCGGCACGAACATCGTCGACGCCCTCCCCGGGGGTGCCCTCGGCCGGATCACGCTGCTGACCTCCCCCGGGCTCCTGTCCGCCCCGAGCCGCACCTGGGTGGCTGGCGAGCCGGTGGCCCGGGCTACGGTGCTGGGCGGACCCTCGGCCGTCTCCGACACGGCACTGATCGACCTGGCCCAGGTGGTGGGATGATGCGCCCGATGCGACGGGCCGCTGCGCTGCTCGCCGCCGGCGTGAGCCTGGCCGCCCTCCTGGTTGGTGGGTCCGTGTCACCTGCGGCGGCCGCGGTCCCGCCGAGCTTCCACTTCACCGGGGGCGGTTGGGGCCACGGGGTCGGCATGTCCCAGTACGGTGCCCTGGGCATGGCCAGGGGGGGCGCGACGGCGACCCAGATCCTCACCCACTACTACACCGGGACGTCGGTGACCCCCGTCCGGGACGACGCCGAGCTGCGGGTGAACCTGGTGCACGCCGCCACCTCGGCGGTGCTGCGCTCCCAGGCGGCGGCGACCGGTGGTGGGGCGGTCGAGGTCACCCTGGCCGGAGCCACGCCGCTGCTCGGCTCGGCGGCGGACACCTGGAGCCTGTCGGTGTCCGGGACGTCGGTGGCCGTCCAGCGAGGCCAGACGGTCGTGGGGACGGCGGCCACCGTGACGTTCCGGTGGGGTGGCACACGCAGCCCCGGCACGGCGGGCACCGCACCGACCCTGCTGCTCGTCGGCAGCCAGGCCTATCGGTACGGGACCATCGACGCCCGGGTCGTGTCTGGCCGGCTCGAGGTGGTCAACACCGTGCGGCTGCACGACGAGTACCTCCGTGGGATCGGGGAGATGCCGTCGTCGTGGCCCGCGGCGGCGCTGCAGGCGCAGGTCGCCGCCTCCCGCTCGTACGCGTTGAGCCGCTACGCAGGGGGCGTGCGGTCGGCCTGCTCGTGCCACGTCTACGACGACACCTACGACCAGGTCTTCGTCGGCTGGTCCAAGGAGTCCGGCTCCTACGGCGCACAGTGGGTGGCCGCCGTCAGCGCGACCGCGCCGACCTCGACGACCGGACTCACCGTGACCTACGGCGGGTCGCCGGTGACCGCCTACTTCTTCTCCTCCAGCGGTGGGCGGACGGAGAACAGCGAGGACGTGTGGGTCGCGACCCTGCCCTGGGCGCGCAGCGTCGACGACCACTGGAGCTCCGACCCCTCGGTCAACCCGACCTACGCCGAGTGGAGCAGGGACAAGACCCAGGCCGAGGTCGCCGCCGCGTTCGGGCTGACCGACGTCGTGCGCCTCGACCTCTCGGCGCGCACCCGGGGCGGCGCCGTCGACCTCGCGGTGGCGACGTCGTCGACGGGGGCGCAGGCCGTGCTGCCCGGGGTGACCCTGCGCAGCCGGTTGGCGCTGCCGTCGGCCTGGGTGCGACGGGCGGCGGTCCGCCTCGCGGGCGTCGACCGGTGGTCCACCGCAGTGGCGGTCGGCGCCCAGGCGGCATCCAGCGGCGCCGGCGTGGTCCTGGTCTCGGGTGAGAGCGCCCACCTCGTCGACGGGATGGTGGCGGCGCCGCTGGCCCGGCGCAAGGGGGCTCCGGTCCTGCTCGCGACGGCTGCCGGGCTGCCCGCCGAGACCGCTCGGGAGGTCACCCGGCGTCGCGCGACCACGGCCTGGCTCGTCGGCGGCAGCGCAGCGCTGGGGTCCGGCGTGGAGGCGGGGCTCCGCTCGCTCGGCGTGACCACGATCCGGCGGGTCGCCGGGCCGGACCGGTATGCGACGGCGGCCGCGGTGGCCGCCGAGATGGCCCTGACCCCCGGTGGCGGCGCCGTCGTCGTCAACGGTGCCGACCTGCCGGGCGCCCTGGCTGCGGCCGGGCCGGCGGCGGGGGCCGGCCGGCCGCTGCTCCTCGTCACCTCGGTCGCGGTGCCGCCGGCGACCCGCGACGCACTGGTCGCGCTCGCGCCGCGGGGAGTCACCGTGGTGGGGAGCCCCACCCAGGTGTCTCCGGCCGTCGTCGGCACGCTGCCGAGCCCCTGGCGCGCCTTCGGCGCGGACCGGTACGCCACGGCGGCGATCGTCGCCCGGGCGTTCGCGCCGTTGGTGGGCACGTCGACGGTGGTCGTGGCCTCCGGTGCGGACGCCTCGCTGGTCGACGCCCTGGCGGCAGGTGCCTTGGGGCGTCCGGTGCTCCTGACCACACCCGGTGCGCTGTCCCCGGCGGCGGCGGGCTGGCTGCGCGAGCAGCCGGCCGTGGTCCGGCTGATCGCCGTCGGTGGGCCCGCAGCGCTGCCGGAGGCCGTCCTGACCCAGGCGCGCAACGCGTGATCGCCCAGATGGCGGTGCGGTCATCGGGCCGCGGGGACGACACATCCCGGGTGAGGCTCGCTTCCGCACTGGACGGTCGCGCGCGGCGCGCGGCTGCGCTGGTGGCCGCGCTCGTGCTGGTGCTGCTGGCCTTCCCGCTCGCGGCCCGGCCCGCCGGTGCTGCGGTCGGCACGGTGGCGCCGCCCACGCCGGACCTGGGGCCGACCATCGACCCGCTGCAGCCGTACGACTCCAGCGAGGGGACCACGTGCAGCACGACGGTCCAGCCGGGGGTCGTCGCGGTGCAGAACCTCATCACCCGGGCGTACGGGGCGCAGTCCTTCGGGACGCTTCGCACCTGCAGCGCCACGTCCAAGAGCGGCCACGAGGAGGGGCGCTCGCTGGACTGGATGAACAACGCGGCCAACGCCGCCCAGAAGGCCCGCGCAGACGAGTTCGTCGCCTGGCTGCTGGCCACCGACAAGTACGGCAACCAGTTCGCCATGGCCCGGCGGCTCGGGGTCATGTACATCATCTGGAACGACTGGATGTGGCGCTCCTACGACGTCACCCGGCGTGACAACCCGTCGAGCAACCCGCACACCGACCACATCCACATCTCGTTCGGCTGGCCCGGGGCGCGCGCCCAGACCTCCTACTACACCGGCGGCTACGGCTGCTCGCCGGACACCGTGGGCTGCCCGCTGACCCGCCTGGGCGGGGCGGACCGCTACGCCACGGCGGTCGTCGTGGCCCGGGCGGCGGTGCCCGAGTCCGACACCGTCGTCATCGCCTCGGGCGAGCAGGGTCACCTCGTCGACGGGCTGGTGGCGGCGCCGCTGGCCCGGGCCCACGACGCGCCGGTGCTGCTGACGCTGGGGTCGGCGGTACCGGCGGCGACCGCTGCCGAGATCACCCGGCGCGGAGCCACCCGGGCCCTGGTCGTCGGCGGCGAGGGGGCCATCGCCGCCTCGGTCGTGGACCAGCTGTCCGCCCTCGGCGTGACTGACGTGCAGCGGCTCGCCGGTCCGGACCGCTACGGCACGGCCGCGGCGATCGCGCGGGCGGTGGGCAGTCCCTCGGGCCGGGCCTTCGTCGCCTCCGGGATGAACGCCTGGCTCGTCTACGCCCTCGTCGCGGGAGCCCCGGGCGCCGCGACCCAGGTTCCGGTCCTCCTCGTCCCGGGCGACCGCGTGCCGGCCGAGGTCTCGGCCGCGCTGACCGACCTCGGGGTGACGTCGGTGCGGGTCGTCTCACCGCCCGCGGTCGTGCCGGACGCGCTGCTGGGCCAGCTCCCGGGGGCCACCCGCGTCGCCGGCGCCGACGCCTACACCGTCGCCACGGCCCTCGCCACAGCGGTCGGCGCCGAGACCGGGACGACGGACGTCGTCCTCGCCTCGGGCAACGCCACGAACATCGTCGACGCCCTGCCCGGCGGGGTGTTCGGCCGCCCGGTGCTGCTGACGCCGTCCACGTCGCTCAGCACGGCGACGCGGTCCTGGCTGGTCGCGAACCCGGCGGTCGAGTCGGTGACGGTGCTCGGCGGGACCGGCGCGGTGTCCGACTTCGCGGCCCGGATGGCCTCGCTCTACGTCAGCCCATAGGCGACGCTGACCCGCTCCGCGCGCATCCGGTCCGGCTGCCGCGCCGGGTCCGGGTGGACGACGAGCACCACGGACGCGCCCCGCACCAGCGGCAGGACGGCGCTGGCCAGCACCTCGGCGACCGGGTCCAGGGCGCCGGCGAGCAGCAGCCGGCCGCCCTCGGTGACCCCCAGCCCGTCGGCGAGGTCCTCGGCGGCGGTCACCAGGGCCGCGTGGTCGAGCGCGCCGTGGACGCCGGCAGCCGACGCGGCCGTCGGCAGGCGCAGCGCGGGGTCGGTCAGGGCCGGCGGGGGACCGGTGAAGCGGTCGGCCTGCGGCGGCACCTCCCGCCCCAGGTCGCGCACCCCCAGCGGCAGCGTGCCCGGCGGGAAGGGCGCACCCAGTGGGGCGAGCGCCGCGGCGAGCACCTGCGCGGCGGCGCTCGCCGCGGCCAGCCCGTCCGGCCCGCACACGACGAGGTCAGCCTCCGCCGGGTCGCCGCCGGGTGCGAGCGTGGCCCCCGCAGCCCAGGTGGCCAGCGCGACTACCGGCACCAGCCAGTGCCGGGGCAGGGCCAGCGCCACGACCGCGCCGGGCCCGACGTCGAGCTCGTCGGCGAGCAGGTTGGCCGTCTTGGCGACCCAG
>JALOLN010000189.1 GCA_025455945.1 Actinomycetes bacterium | reverse complement strand
CGCCCGCCCCGGCGCGGCCCTGGACGGCGACCCGGCCACCGCGTGGCTGGCCACCCCGGCCGACGCCCGGCCGACGCTGACCGTGCGCTACCCGGCACCGGTGCAGGTGTCCGGCCTGCGCCTCGTCGTGCCGGAGCCCACCGCGGACCGGCTGGTCGAGGTCGTCGTCCGCGGCGGGTCGGATTCGCGCGCCGTGACCCCCCGTGCCGACGGCACGGCAGCGTTCGCGCCGCTGCGCGCGTCGTCCTTCAGCGTCTCCCTGGTGCTCTCCCCGGCGCCCTCCGACGGCACGGCTGCGCCGGTGGCCGTGACCGAGCTGGGACTGCGAGGGGCGCCCGCTCCGGGCGCCGGGCCGGTCGCCCTGCCCTGCGGACGGGGTCCGGTCCTGCGGGTCGGTGGCACCGCGGTGCAGACCTCGGTCAGCGTGTCGGTCGGCGACCTGGTCGAGGGGGCGCCGGTGCCGGCGACGGTGTGCGCACCCGCGCCGGAGGTGTCGCTGCCGGCGGGGCAGCACCGGGTGGTCGCCGAGCCGTCGGAGGCCCTGGACGTGGAGCGGGCGCGGCTGACCGGCCCCGACGCGGCGGCCGCGGTCCCGGCGCCACCGGGTGCGGTGACCGTGACCGGCTGGGCGCCGGAACTGCGCACGGTCGTGCTGGACGGCGCCGCTGGGGTGCTGGCGCTCGCGGAGGGCTTCAACGAGGGGTGGGCGGCGACCGTCGAAGGCAGGCCGCTGGAGCCGGTGCGGGTCGACGGCTGGCGGCAGGCGTGGTGGGTCCCCTCCGGCACGTCCGGGGAGGTCGTCCTCGACTATCGACCGGGCCGGTGGCACCGTGCGGGCCTGCTCGTCGGGGTGCTGGGCCTCGGCCTCGTGGGGGCCCTGGCGGCGGTCCCGGCCCGCCGTGGCCGCCCGGACCTGCCGCCCGCGGTGGCCGGGCGCGGCCGGTGGGTGGGGGGCGACGCGGCGACGCTGGCCGCCGCCGTGCTGCTCGCGGGCGCGGCCGGGCTGGCGGGGTGGGCCGCGGCCCGGGTGCTGGGCGCCCGGCGCCCGGTCCACGCCACGGCGCTGGGCGGCGTCCTGCTGGCTGCCGCGGCTGCGGCGCTGGTGGCCGTCGGCACGCGGGGTCAGCTGCCGGGCGTGCTGGAGCAGACGCTGGCGATCGCGCTGGTCGTCACCGCGGTCCGGCCTGCACTGGCTGACCAGCGGGATCGACGCGGCGACCCCGGTCGCGGTGCGCCCAGCGCAGCACCGGAGCCTCCAGCAGGTGCCACGACAGCGCCGCCACCGCCAGGGTCACGGTGGCCGTGGCGCCCAGCACGGGCCAGAACCAGCCGCTGAACAGGCTCAGCCCGGTCACCGCGAAGACGCCGGCGAGGACGACGAGGTGCCAGAGGAAGACCCCGTAGGAGAACCGGCCGAGCATCCGTCCCACCCGGCCGGCGAGCACCGTGGCGATCACCCCCCGGCCCTGGTCGGCGAACGCGCAAGCAGCCAGCAGGGTGGCCGCGGCGGCGCAGTAGAGGGCCTCCTTGCTCACCGCGACGAGCGGTGCCGGCGTGCTGAGGGTCTGCGGCCCGCCGAGGGGCCCCGCCGACAGCCAGAAGACCGCGGCCGCGAGGGCGACGAGGGTGCCCGGCCGGGCCGCGAGCGCCGCGGTGACCTGCGCAGCGGTCGAGTCGGGGGACCGGCGGCAGACCTGCTCGAGGAGGGCGACAGCCATCCCCGCGGCGAACCAGTCGAGGTGCCCGGGCAGCCACACGGCGGCCGAAAGGGGCAGAGTGCCGTCCAGGGCCGCCCACGCCGTCCAGGCCCACGACACCGGGAGCGCACCCAGGAGCAGCCAGCCGGCCCGGGCGGGGGACCGGACCGCCACGGCCGCGACGAGGGGCGCGGCAAGCGGGAGCACGAGGTAGAAGGCCACCTCCGTGCACAGGCTCCAGGTCTGGGTGAACCCGCTGAGCAGGTCGTCGGTGTAGGTCTGGGTGAGCAGCACGTTCGAGACGGCAGCGCCGGGCGAGGTGCCCCGGGCGGTGGTGAGCAGCACCACGACGAGTGCGGCCCAGTACGCGGGCAGGATGCGCGCTGCGCGCCGCAGGAGATAGCGCCGGGTCGAGGGCTCTGCCGAGCCGGCCAGGCGGTGCGCCAGCCACGGTCGGGTGAGCAGGAACCCGGACAGGGCGAAGAACAGCGCCACCCCGAAGTCCAGCCGGGCCAGCACGGCCCCAGGGACGCCTCGGACGACCTCACCGGTCTGGAAGGCGACGTGCGTGGTGACGACCATGAGGGACGCGATCCCGCGCAGCCCGTCGAGGACGGGCAGCGTGTGGGCACCCGTGGGGGCGGCGTCTCGCACGGCGGCACTGTTACACACGTGGGTCAGGATGGACCGAATGCGCCCGATCCCGCCCGGGCTGTCGTAGGGTCACCCAGGGTTGCCGGGGGCGCACGCTCGAGGAGGTGCTCGCGACGGACAGCAACGTGCTCATCAGAGCGCGCGCCCCGCTGCGGATCAGCTTCGCCGGAGGCGGAACGGACGTCGCGCCGTTCCCCGAGGTGGAGGGCGGGGCCGTCCTCTCCGCCACGATCAACCGGTACGCGTTCGCCACGCTGCGGCCGCGCTCCGACCGGCAGGTCACCGTGGAGTCCCTGGACTACGGGCTGTCGGTGAAGTTCGGCATCGACGACCCGCTGGCGTTCGACGGCAGCCTCGACCTCGCGAAGGCGGCGGTGCACCGGCTGCTGGACCGGCAGTACGACGGCTTCGACCTCTTCCTGCACACCAACGCCCCGCCCGGCTCCGGGCTGGGGTCGTCGTCTGCCGTCGTCGTCACGCTGGTCGGGCTGCTGCAGGAGCGCTACCGGCTCGCGCTGACCGACTACGAGATCGCCGAGATCGCCTACCAGATCGAGCGCGAGGACCTGCGCATCAAGGGCGGCCTGCAGGACTTCTACGCGGCCACCTTCGGCGGGTTCAACTACATCGAGTTCACCGGTGACCGCGTGGTCGTGAACCCGCTGCGGATCCACCCGGACACCATCAACGAGCTCGAGCACAACCTGCTGCTCGTCTACACCGGGCGGACCCGGCTGTCGGACCACATCATCGACGACCAGATGGGCCGGTACGCCTCGGGTGAGACCGACTCCCTGGAGGGTCTGCGCCAGCAGCGGGCGCTGGCCAAGGAGATGAAGGACGCGCTGCTGCGCCGCCGGCACGAGGAGTTCGGCCACCTGCTGGGTCAGGCCTGGCTGGCCAAGCGGCGGCTCAGCCCCAAGATCGCCACCCCCGAGATCGACGAGGCGTACGACGTGGCCGTCCAGCACGGCGCCCTCGGCGGGAAGGTCACCGGCGCGGGCGGTGGCGGCTACATGATCTTCTACTGCCGGTTCGACCGGCGCCACCTCGTCGCCGAGGAGCTGATCAAGCTGGGGTTCACCGTCGCCGAGGTGACCTTCGAGGCCGACGGCCTGAAGACCTGGCGGCTCGGTGGCTGACCCCGTGGGGCACTCGGCGTCCGTGCCGGTGCCCGTCGAGGAGCTCGTGGCGGCGCGGCTGGACGACGTCCGCGCGGTTGCGGGGCGACTGGCCGAGCCGGACCTGCTCGCGGCGACCGCCCGGGTGGCCGAGGTGTTCGTCGGCTGCTACCGGGACGGCGGCCGTGTCGTGCTGTTCGGCAACGGGGGCAGCGCCGCCGACGCCGCCCACGTGGCCGCCGAGTTCGTCGGCCGGTGCACCCGTGACCGGCCGCCGCTGCCCGCGCTGGCTCTCACCGAGGGGCTGGCCACGGTCACGGCGGTGGGCAACGACTACGGCTATGAGGAGGTCTTCGCCCGCCAGCTGCGAGCGCACGCGCGCCAGGGTGACGTCGTCGTCGCGCTCTCGACGAGCGGTCGGTCGCCGAACGTCCTGCGCGGCCTGGCCGAGGCCCGGGCCCTGGGCCTGGCCACCGTCGGGCTCACCGGCGGGGACGCGGGCGGGTTCCCGGGGCTCGTCGACCACCTGCTCGTCGCACCTTCAGCGGACACCGCGCGGATCCAGGAGGTGCACCAGACGTGGTGCCACATCTGGGTCGAAGCGGTCGAGGCGGCGCTGTTCGGGTGAGCCCGCACTGGGACGCCGTCTTCCTCGACCGGGACGGCACGGTCAACGTCGGGGCGCCGCCGGGGGAGTACGTCGTCCACCCGGAGTCGGTCGTGCTGCTGCCCGGGGTCGCGGCCGCCATCGCCCGGCTCAACCGAGCCGGCAGCGACGTCATCGTCGTCACCAACCAGCGTGCGGTGGCGCTGGGGCTGCTCACCCTCGGCGGGCTGGACGCCGTCAACCGCCGGCATGTACGCGTGCCCGCACGACGAGGGCAGGTGCGCATGTCGCAAGCCCGGGGACGGGTTGCTGCGGCGGGCGTTCGAGGAGCACCCGGCCCTGCGCCCGTCGCGGTGCGCGATCGTCGGCGACAGTCCGCGGGACACCGCCGCAGGCACCGCGCTCGGTCTCATGCGCGTTCGCCTGTCCGCCCGGGCCGTGACCGACCCGCACGCCGACGTCACGGTGGCGGACCTGCCCGCTGCCGTCGACTGGCTGCTCACTGTCGCGCGTCCTGCGGGAATCCCCCGCTAGCCCCCTGCCGGTGCGATAGCGTGCGCCCAAGATCAGACAGCCGTTTGAGGAGACCGCGATGCGGCGAGGGTTCGGGTACCTGCTGGTGGGTCTGGGCGCGTTCCTGCTGGTGCTGGCACCGCTGGCGAAGTGGTACGTCGCCCCGCAGCTGGCCGTCGCCCCCCTGGGGTGCGAGGGCGAGGTCCTGTGCGACGACGGCGTGAGCATCTCGCCTTCCACCGGCACCGCCTCACAGCTGTTCGACCCGGGGACGCTGTCGACGCGCACCAACGTCGAGCTCACCGCGACCCGACGCGTCAAGCCTGACGTCAATGCCAGTGAGGGCGCCAACAACCGCACCGTCTACGAGTCGGCCCAGGAGGTCGTCGACGG
>JALOLN010000188.1 GCA_025455945.1 Actinomycetes bacterium | reverse complement strand
CGATGCCCTCGGTGAACGCCTGGGTCCCGGCCGCGAGGCCGATCGCGTAGGCACGGATCATCCAGGCCCGGTGCGCTGCGATGTCCCGCCGGCGGACTGCCCGGACGCCGAGCACGAGGCTGGCCGCCATGGCCGAGGCGAAGACGAGCCGCAGGACGTACAGCAGGTCGCCGGTACCGGGCTTGGGGGAGTACAGCAGCGTCATCCACAGCGCGGACCCGGCCACCGCGAGACCCGCGGCCGCCAGCACCCGGCCGGCCCGGCGGTGCCAGGTCAGGCGGCGGCGGCGGAACCGCGGGACGAACTGGAAGGCGCCGACGAGTGCGTAGAGCGCGGCGCCGAGGATGTGCACGACCAGCGGGGCGGGGAAGCCGGCGAACCGCTCGTCGGCGGGCAGCACGGCAGGTCCGCCCGCGAGCTGGACCAGCCGCAACGTGCCCGCGGCGAGCGGGATGGCGCTGAGCGCGATCAGGGCGACCGGGACCGGCCAGCCGGCCGCCCCGCGGGGCGGGTCGGCCGGCCGGGTCACCGGGGTGGGGTGGTTCATCGGGCTGCGGGCTCGTGGACCAGGTTGGTCGAGAGGACGGACTCGGACGGCGTCCTCGGGGACCGCGCCTCGCGCCACAGGGAGACGCCGAGGCCGATCAGGGCGATGCCGACCGGGACGGCGAACGGCCGGTTGAACGAGTCCGGCAGCGCCGCGAGCGCCGCGGTGGCCATGGTCCCGACCGCGAGCAGCGCCGCAGCCCACCTCGACAGGATCCGGGCGCGGAACAAGGCGATGCCGAAGAGCAGGCCGCCCAGCATGTAGCCGACGCCGGACAGTGTGAGCATGGTCTGCATCTGGCCGATGTCACCGGTTGGGGTGCCGCCGAAGGCGGCGACGATGACGTCGTTCACGTAGCCGGGGTCGGTGGCGGTCAGGCTCGGCAGGACGATCGTCGCAACGGTCTCGACGCCGAACATGGTCAGGTATCCCGCCGCGAAGACCAGGTAGCCGACCAGCCCGATCAGGCGGGTCTCGCGCACCTGCCGCAGGTACATGCCGGTGATGCCGGCGAGCGCGAGCGCCGACATGGTCATCTTGGCGGCGTCGCGGACCAGCCAGTCGGTCGTCTCGACCGACGCGACCGTCATCGGCGGGTGGTTGATCTGGACGGCGACGAAGATCGTCCCGGCCGCGACGGCTGCGGCTGCGGCGCCGCGGGTGAGGCCGGTGGTGGTGACGTTCATGGCGAGCTCCTCGGGTCTTGGTTCTCGGGCGGACGTCGTGTCCGGCGATGTGTGGGACCGTAGGAAGCGGCGTGGTGAGCGCACATCACCACGTGATGTGATCCGCGTGGGTGAACTGGGGGTACGTCCTGCGGCGCCGATCCGGCCTACAGGAGGGTCAGCTCACCGGCTCGACGTACGGCGGCCCGGCGGGTGTTGACGTCGAGCTTGGTGAAGATGTGCTTGGTGTGGGTGCGCAGCGTGTTCACCGAGACGTACAGCTGGCGGGCGATCTCCGGGCCGCTCAGGTCGGTGGACAGCAGTCGGAGCACCTCGATCTCCCGCTCGCTCAGCGCCTCGCCGGTCGGGCCGGGCCTGCCGGTCGCGCTGGTCGGTGTCGGCGCAGCCGACTCCGCGGCCCGGCTGGTCTGGGACGCGTCGAGGAGCTGCGTGGCGTGACCTGACCCGCTTGCGTCGAGGTGACCGGCCGCCAGCCGAAGCAGCTGCTCCATCGGGGCGCCCTCGTCGAGGAACAGCCGGACGTACCCGGTCGGGACGCCGAGGCGCAACGCGTCCCCCAGGTCGCCGATCGCCCCCTCGACGTCGCCACCCGCGTACCGGGCGAGCGCTCGTACGAGCTGCGCCTCGACCAGGCTCCCGCCCCGGTCGGTGTCCTCTGCCGCCGCGACGAGCCGGTCGAGCAGCCGTGTCGCGTCGTTCAGCCCGTCCGGCGCGCTCCCGGCCCGGTGCTCGGCCAGCAGGAGCCGGGCGAGGGTGAGCTGGTCGAACTCGCTGAGGTAGCGAGGCTCGTCGTCCGCGGTGGCTCCTGCGTCCCGGGCCCAGGCCCCGGCCTCGTCGAGCCGCCCCTGCGCGATGCGCACCCTCGCACGGGCGGCCGCGATCGGTTGCACGTCTGGGAAGAAGCCGTGCACGTAGAGCGGTTCGGCGGCGTCGAGCAGCCGGACCGCGCCGTCGAGGTCGCCGCGGGCGCGGAGCACACCGGCCGCCGCCACGTACCAGCGGTGCCGGTTCTCCAGCAGCGACGCCCGGTCGCCGAGGTCGCGGGCCACCTGCAGGTGGGTGTCCGCCGCGTCGAGATCACCCTGCTCGCGCAGGACGCCGGCCAGCCCGACGTGCAGGTCGCCGGTCGTGGGCAGCACCGGGCCGGGGCAGCTGTCGGCCGCATCGAGGGCGCGTTCGTAGAGGCGGCGCGCCTCGTCCGGGCGACCGCGGGCCAGCCACATGGTCGCCAGCACGACGGTCGCGCCCAGCTCGTCCGCAACCATGCCGGCCGCGCGCAGGCTTGCGACGCACTGGGAGAACGTGTCCACCGCGGTCGTCAAGTCACCGGCGGCCCACGCCGCCAGGCCGAGGAAGCCGGCGGCCGCCCCGCGCGGGAAGTGGTCCTCCGCCCCGGCCCGCTCGAGCGCTCGGCGGGCGTGCGCGACCGTGCCGTCCACGTCACCGCGGGCCTGCGCGACCGAGGCGCGGTAGACCTCGATCATGGCCGGGAGCGAGCGGATCTCCTGCTCCCGCTCCTCGGCCGCCTCGGCCAGCGCGTCAGTCGCCGCGCCGGCCGGTGGCGTCGCGTCGAGACCGGCCTCCGCGGCCGCCAGCCAGGGCTCGACCCCGTCGACGTCCCCTTCGGCGAGCCGGCTCCACGCCAGGAAGGTCGCGAGCAGCGGTCGACGACACACCACGTCGTCCGGCAGCGGGACCAGCCAGTCGAGGATGGTGTGCGTCTGGCGCCGCCTGCGCAGGTCGGGGAGCGCGAGCTCGATCAGGTCGGCGGCCCGCTCGGCGTCGGCACCGGCGAGCGCGTGCGGTACGGCATCGGCCAGCATCCCCTGCTCGGCGTACCAGCCGGCCGCGGCCCGGTGCAGCCGCTGCACCCGTCCGGGGTCCTGGGCGGCGAGTTGGGTGCGCAGCGCGTCCGCGAAGAGGTGGTGGTAGCGGAACCACTGCCGCTGGTCGTCCAGCGGGACGACGAACAGGTTGGCGCGCTCGAGGGCCTCGAGCGTCTCCCGGCCCCCGTTCCGGCCGGTGACGCCGTCGCACAGGGAGCCGGTCAGCTGGTCGAGCACCGAGGTGTCGAGCAGGAAGGCCCGCACCTCCTCCGGCTGAGTGTCGAGCACCTCCTCGAGCAGGTAGTCCAGGACGAAACGGTGCGTCCCGCTGAAGTCCTCGACGAAGTCGTCGAGAGCGGTGGAGCTGTCCGCCCGGCTGCGCGCGGACAGGGCCGCCAGCTGGAGCCCGGCGGCCCAGCCCTCGGTGCGTGCCTCGAGCGCAGCCACGTGCGCCGGGTCGAGGTGCAGCCCCATCACGTCGTTGAGGAAGGCGCCGGCCTCGTCGGGGGTGAAACGCAGGTCCGCGGCCCGTACCTCCAGCAACTCCCCCCGCGCGCGCAGCCGCGCGAGCGGCAGCGGCGGGTCCACCCGGGTCGTCATGGCGAGCGTGGTCTGCGGCGGCAGGTTGTCGAGGAGGAACGTCACGGCCTTGTGCACGGCCGGTGAATCGATCACGTGGTAGTCGTCGAGGGCGATCACGGTCGGACCAGCCATCGTGTCGAGGTCGTTGACCAAGCTCACGAGCACCGCCTCGGTCGGCGTCCCCCGGTCGCTCTCCAGCAGTGCGCGGGCGTCGCTGCCGATCTCCGGGCTCACCGTCCCCACGGCGGCGAGCAGGTCGGTGAGGAACACGAGTGGTTCGCAGTCGCCGGCGTCGAGCGACAGCCAGGCCACGGTCAATGCGGGCGCAGCGACCGTGCCGACCTCGTCGGAACCCGTCCCTAGCGACGTCACCCACTGGGTCATCAGGGTGGTCTTGCCGAACCCGGCTGGGGCCCCGATGAGCACCAGGCGCGGCACCGACGCCTTGCCGGTGCGCAGCCGGTCGGTCAGGCGGTCCCGACTGACGAGCTGACGTCGGGGCACCGGGATGTGCAGCTTGGTACCCAGGATCGGCATCGGTTCAGCGTATGGGCGGAGGGGGTCAGCCGAGGTGCGGGTCCGGGTGCGGTTCGGGGTCGGCGCCCCCGGTGGCGCGTACGAGCATCCGCTCGCCGGGCCGCCCGAAGCTGCTGAGCACCTCAGCGGGTCCGTCGCCGGTGCTCCCGAACCAGTGCGGAACCTGGGTGTCGAACTCGGCCGCCTCCCCGACGCCCAGCACGAGGTCACGGTCGCCGATGACCAGGCGCATTCGCCCGGACAGCTCGTACAGCCGCTCGAACCCGTCGTGCGCCCGCGGGTTCGGCGTCGTCTGAATCCCCCCGGCGTTGATGGAGGCTCCGATG
>JALOLN010000187.1 GCA_025455945.1 Actinomycetes bacterium | reverse complement strand
GGCGATCGCGTCGTCGGCGAGCAGCTCCCGGGTGAGCGGGATGAGTGCGCCGACGACGGCGCCGGCGGCGATGACTCCACCGATCGCCAGTCCCCACGCCAGGCCGCGGCGCACGAAGGCTCGGCCGAGGCCGAGGTCGGTGAGGCCGAGCCCGGAACGGTGGGCCAGCCACACGGCGACGGCGGCGACGAGCGGCTCCTCGACGAGCCGTTGGGTGTTGGTGAGGACGAGGTAGCCGACCAGGTTGGCGGTGAGCAGCAGGGCCGCGAATGCCACCTCCCAGCGCCAGGCACCCCGTGGGGCCGGACCCGCCGGCACGGCCCGGTCGGGGTAGGGCTGGGTCTGGACCGCGGTGGTCGCTACGGTGGGGACCCGTTCCGAGAGGTGGTCTGAATGGGACGGATCTCGCAGTGGGCCGTGCTGCGTCCCTGGCACGCGCTGCTGGCCTGGGCCGGGCTGATGGTCGTCCTGGGCGTTCTCGGGGTTCGTTTCGGCGGCGACTACAACGACAACTTCGAGCTGCCGGACACGGAGTCGACCACGGCCCAGCAGATGCTGTCGGAGCTCTCCGGCGGTGCGGGCACGGGATCGGGGCTCGAGGGTCAGGTCGTCTGGAAGGTCGACGCGGGCCAGGTCACGGACTCCGGCTCGCAGGCCGCGATGACCACCGTCCTCACCGAGATCTCCTCCTCGCCCGGCGTCACCTGCGTCATCACGCCGTTCGGGGAGCCGCTGGGGACTGCCTGCCCGGAGCAGCCGCCCGGCCAGGGTGCGCAGGGGGAGGGCGGCCCGGGCGAGCAGCCGCAGCCGGAGCTCTCGCCTGAGGCCGAGGGCGCGATGGCGCACTTCGGGCAGGCCGGGGTCAGCCCCGACGGGGCCATCGCCTACGCGACCGTGCTCTTCGCGGGTGCGACCTTCGACGACCTGGACACTGAGGACATCTCCGCCGCGCTGGAGCCGGTCAAGGCGCAGAACGGCGCCGACGGGCTGACGGTGGGGGCGAACGGCGTGTTCGCCTTCGTTGCCGGTGAGCCGCCGTCCGCAGAGGGCATCGGCGTGACCGTGGCACTGGTGATCCTGCTCTTCGCCTTCGGGTCCGTCCTCGGGGCCTTCCTGCCCATCCTGTCGGCGGTGTTGTCGGTGGCGCTGACGACGACGTTCGTCCTGCCGCTGGTGGCCCGCTCCTTCGACGTGGCGACGTTCGCGCCGATCCTGGCGTCGATGATCGGGCTCGGCGTCGGCATCGACTACTCGCTGTTCGTCATCAACCGGTACCGCGACGCGATCGTGCACGGTCGCGAGCCGCGTGCCGCGGCCCTGGAGTCCGTCCACACCTCGGGGCGGGCCGTGCGCTTCGCGGCGGCCACCGTGATCATCGCTCTGCTCGGCCTGTTCGCGATGCGGATCACGTTCTTCAACGGCATCGCCGTCGCCTCGGCCGTCACCGTGTTCATGGTGATGGTGGGGGCGCTGCTGCTGCTCCCCGCCGTCTTGTCGCTGCTCGGCACGTGGGCGTTCGTCGGACGGATGGCGTGGATCAGCGACGAGGAGGCGATCCCGCAGCAGCGGCTCACCGGGCTGTGGCACCGGCTGGGCCGGGTCCTCCGGTACGTCGGCTGGGTGCTGTACCTCCCCGTCACGCTGCTCGGGCTGGCCTGGCGCCGGGTCGTCCATGGCGGCCGGACCCCCGACCCGCGCCGGCCCAACTGGTTCGCCCGCTACGGCAACTGGCTGCAGCACCGGCCGTGGCTGACCGGCGGATTCGCCCTGCTCGTCATGCTCGTGATCGCGATGCCGATGCTCTCGCTGCGGCTGGGCTTCTCCGACGACTCCGGGGCCGCGCCGGGGAGCCCGCAGCGGATCGCCTACGAGCTGACGGCGGAGGGCTTCGGCCCGGGCGTCAACGGCCCCTTCTACCTCGCCGTCGAGCTCGCCCAGCCCGGCGACCAGGACGCCGTGACGGTGCTGACCGACGCGCTGAACGCCGACCCGGGAGTCGCGCTGGCGGCGGCATCACCGGTGGCGGAGGACGCCACGGTGGCTCCCGTCCAGGTCATCCCCACGACCGCGCCGCAGGACGAGGCGACCACCGACCTGCTGTTCCACCTGCGTGAGGACGTCATCCCCTCGGCGACCGCCGCATCGGGTGCGCAGGCCTATGTCGGCGGATTCCAGGCCGTGACGGCGGACTTCACCCAGGTGCTCGTCGACGCCCTGCCGTGGTTCCTGCTCATCGTCGTGGGCTTCGGCTTCCTCGCCCTGGTCGTCCTGTTCCGCTCGGTTGTGGTGGCCGCGACCGGGGCGTTGTCCGGCCTGCTGTCGTTGAGCGCGGCGCTCGGGGTCACCGTGGCGGTGTTCCAGTGGGGCTGGACGGCGGACCTGGTGCGGCTGGAGGCCACCGGGCCGATCTTCCCGTTCCTGCCCGTGATGGTGTTTGCGATCCTCTTCGGGCTGTCCTGCGACTACCAGGTCTTCCTCGTCAGCCGGATGCACGAGGAGTGGCTGACCACCGGGGACAACCGCAAGGCGGTCCGGCGCGGCCTGGCCGGGTCGGGTCGGGTCGTGGCGATCGCGGCAGCGATCATGACCAGCGTCTTCGGCGCGTTCGTCCTGGGCAACGACCCCACGATCAAGCTGTTCGGGGTTGCGCTGTCGGCGGCGGTGCTGCTGGACGCGTTCGTCGTCCGGCTCATCCTCATCCCGTCGCTGATGACGGTCTTCGGCACCGCCAACTGGTGGCTGCCGCGATGGCTGGACCGGGTGCTGCCTCACGTGAGCGTCGAGTCCGAGGACGACCTGGCCGCGGGCGCCGCCGAGATCGTCGACGTCGAGGAGCCCGAACCCGCGCGCCTGGGGTGACGAACCTCTGCACCGACCTCGGTCAGCCTGGGCTGAGCCGGTGGATCGCCACCCGAAAGGCCTCGTTGGGGGCGGCGTCGGGGAGGGCGTCGCAGACGTCGCTGAGGGCCTCGTCGGCGTGGACGCCGTGAGCGATGACGGCGTAGGCGGCGGCGACGGTGGGGGTCCTGCTCTGGGCCTGGACGCAGTGGATGAGGACGGTGCGGCCCTCGGCACGAAGCCGTTCGACCGCACGGGCAGTGTCGTGCAGCAGGAAGTCCAGGTGCGGGTTGGAGTCCTCCCGGTCGACGAGCCAGACCTCGAGGTGGTCCTCGGGACGGACGCCGTCTGCGGGGACCTCGTCGGCGCCGAGTCGGCACAGGGACACTACGGCGTCGACCCCGGCGGGCAGGGTGCGCAGCGCGTCGACGCCGCCCAGCCGGACGCCAGGGTCGTGCGGGTGCGTGCCGTGGGCGCCGCGCCAGAAGTAGCGCTCGTAGTCGAACACGGGGACCGACGGCCAGCCCTCGGCGTCGTCGCGGCCGTCGTTGGCGGCCAGCACACCGAGGCGGACGAGGTCACGGCCGCGCAGGTCGGGCCAGCCGTGCAGGGTGCGCCGCCACGCGGCGGGGACGGCGGAGGCGCCCCACCGCGCGCCGAGCAGGGCGCCGGCGATCGCGGCGACGGTGTCGGTGTCACCCCCACCGCGGACGGCGACCTCGAGGGCGCGCTGCAGGTGCTGGGCGGCGAAGACGCCACGGGCCGGGTCGTCGTCCGGGACGGGGGCGTGGGTGATCGCGGACCAGGCCGCCTGCAGCGCCTGGACGACCCAGCCGTTGCGGGTGAAGTGCGCCGGCGGGTTGGCCTCGGCCTCGTCCAGGCGCTCGGCCCAGACGCCGGCCCGGTCGGCGGGCAGGGCCTGCACGGCGAGGCGGAGGCCGTCGAAGGTGGCCTGGTGGACGGCGTGGACGATGGCGGCGCACCACAGCGCGCAGGCCTCCTGCGCGTCGGGGTCGGCGTGGGTCAGCGCCGAGACGGCCCGGGCCGCCTGGTCCAGCCCCTCGGGGTCGTGCAGGTAGGCGAGCGCGACCGGGGCGGTACGCATCAGCGACCCGTTCCCGGCCGATGAGCGGGGCTGCCGCTGGTAGTGGGCGGCGGCGGCCTCGGTCAGCTCTGCCCCGGTGGTGTCCGGGCCGACTGCGCTGAGCACCGCTCGGGTCTGCATGCCGACGTCCTTGGACTCGCGCGCCCAGCCTTTCCACCGGCGGGCAATGAGGGTCTGTGCCTCGGGACGGCGTAGGTCCATGCCGTCGGCGGCGACCTCGGCGATCGCCACCGCCATCGAGGTGTCGTCCGTCCACTCCCCGGGGTCCCAGCCGAACCCCCCGCCACCCATCATGGTGACCGGGGTGCCGACGGGCAGGGCTGGGCCGAACTCGTACCCGGCCCCGAGGGCGTCCCCGCACGCCGCGGCGAGCAGCACCCCGGCGGCCCGGTCCAGCCCACCTGTCACGCGCTGTGTCATGCCGCGTCCTCCTCGTCCCCGGCGGGCTGGGTCTCCTCGTCGGTCTCGGCCGGGAACGGGGTGCTCCCGCCGTAGACCACGGCCAGCATCTTGCCGATGTCGTCGGCGACCGAGCCGACGGTCTGGGTGTAGTGGGCCAGGGTCGGCCGGTCCACGGCAGTCCAGGGGATGTCCGCGGCGACCATCACGGTGCCGGAGTCCCAGAAGATCCGCGCCCAGCGGGACCGGGAGTTCAGCTCGTTGACCTCGGTGAGCAGGCGCGCGGTGCGCTTCACCTCGACCGCCGCGTAGGCGAACACCCGCACTCCGGGCTTCGGTCCGGTGCGCACCGACACCCAGCACGCGGCGGTGCCGTCCCGGTACGGGTAGTCCCCGTCGGCGTCGGTCACCAGCTCGCTGCACTCCCACACGTCCTGCAGGCACCGCTGCACGTGCGAGCGGAACATCTCGTCCATCTGAACCTTCTGCTCCGCCTCGATGATCCCGCCCATCCCGGCCCCCTCCATCTCGA
>JALOLN010000044.1 GCA_025455945.1 Actinomycetes bacterium | reverse complement strand
GCCGCGGCCTCGACCATGGCCAGCTCGCCCGAGACCTGGTAGGCGGCCACGGGGACGTCGACGGCGTCACGCACCCGGCGCACGACGTCGAGGTAGGGCAGCGCCGGCTTGACCATGACGATGTCGGCGCCCTCCGCGACGTCGAGGGCGACCTCGCGCAGCGCCTCGTGGGCGTTGGCCGGGTCCATCTGGTAGCCGCGCCGGTCGCCGAAGGAGGGCGCCGACTCAGCGGCCTCCCGGAAGGGGCCGTAGAAGGCCGAGGCGTACTTCGCCGCGTACGCCATGATCGCCACGTCGCCGTATCCGGCCCCGTCCAGCGCCGCCCGGATCGCCGCCACCTGGCCGTCCTGCATGCCCGACGGCGCGACGAGCTGCGCACCCGCGGCGGCCTGCGACACGGCCACGGCGGCGTAGCGCCCCAGCGTGGCGTCGTTGTCCACGACGCCGGACGCCGTGAGCGGACCGCAGTGGCCGTGGTCGGTGTACTCGCACAGGCACAGGTCGGCCATCAGCACCGTGGCGTCGCCGAGGTCGGCGGCGAGGTCCACCAGCGCCGCCTGGACCACCCCGTCGGCGGCGTCGGCCCCGGAGCCGACGGCGTCCTTGGCGGCGGGGATGCCGAACAGGATCAGCCCGCCCACCCCCGCGGCCACGGCGTCGGCGGCCGCGCGGCGCAGCGAGTCGCGGGTGTGCTGGACCACGCCGGGCATCGCACCCACCAGAACCGGCGAGGTGATGCCCTCCTTGACGAACAGGGGCAGGACGAGGTCCGCAGGCGCCAGCCGGGTCTCGGCGACGAGACGACGCAGCGCCGGCGTGGTGCGCAGCCGCCGGGGCCGGTCCACCGGGAAGGGCACGCCGGGCCTACCGCGCCCGGCGCCGCGAGCCGTGCCGGCGCAGCGACGGCCGCCACACGGTCTCGCCGTGCTCCAGCGCGAGCAGCCGCTGCGCGGCGCCGTACTCGGCGAGCGCGTCGACCAGCGCCACCGCCGACGGCTCGGGCGCGAGCACCTCGACCCGAAGCCCGTGCTCCTCCGCAGTCTTCGCGGTGGCCGGACCGATGCACGCGATCACCGTGCTGGCGTGCGGCTTGCCGGCGATCCCCACGAGGTTGCGAACGGTCGAGGACGACGTGAACACCACGGCGTCGAAGCCGCCGCCCTTGATCGCCTCCCGGGTCTCCGCCGGGGGCGGGGCGGCCCGCACCGTGCGGTAGGCGGTGACGTCGTCGACCTCCCAGCCCAGGTCGAGCAGGCCGGCGGAGAGCGTCTCGGTGGCGATGTCGGCCCGCGGCAGGAACACCCGGTCGATGGGGTCGAAGACCGGGTCGTACACCGGCCACTCCTCCAGCAGGCCGGCGCTGGACTGCTCCCCCTGCGGGGTCAGGTCGGGCTTGACGCCGAACGTGCGCAGCGCCGCCGCGGTCTGCTCACCCACCGCAGCGATCTTGACGCCGGCGAACGCCCGGGCGTCCAGCCCGTACTCCTCCAGCCGCTCCCGGACGGCGCGGACGGCGTTGACCGAGGTGAACGCCACCCACAGGTACCGGCCGGAGACCAGCCCCTGCACCGCGCGGTCCATCTGCTGCGGCGTGCGGGGCGGCTCGACGGAGATCGTCGGGACCTCGACCGGCACCGCACCGTGGGCCCCCAGCCGGTCCGACAGCGCGGCGGCCTGCTCCTTGGTGCGGGGGACGAGCACCCGCCAGCCGAACAGCGGCTTGGTCTCGAACCACGACAGGGTCGGCCGCTGCGCCACGGCGTCCCCGACGACCGTGAGCGCCGGACCGGTGAACCGGCTGGCCCGCGCGTCCGCCGCGACGTCGCCGAGGGTCGAGGTGAGCGTGGTCTGCGCCGTGGTGGTACCGGCTCGGGTGATCGCGACCGGCGTGCTCGCCGGCCGGCCGGCCGCCACCAGCGCCGCAGCGACGTCCCCGAGGACGCCGAGGGCGCCGAGCAGCACCAGCGTCACGTGCGGGTCGCAGTGCCGAGCCCAGTCGACCCCCGCCCGAGCGGCGTCGACGACGCGGACCTCACCGTCGCGACCGCCGCTGAGCGGCAGCCCGGCGTAGGTCGGGACGGCGGTGACGACCGACACCCCGGGCACGACCTCGAAGGGCACCGCCGCCGCGGCGCAGGCCGACGCCTCCTCGGCGAGCCCGCCGAACAGACCGGGGTCGCCCTCGCACAGCCGCACCACGCGCAGCCCCTGGGCAGCGGCGTCGATCGCGAGCTGGGCCCGCGCCGCCGGGGGGAGCGGACGGCCGTCGGCGGCCGGACCCGCCGGGACCACCCGCGGGCAGCCGCCGGCCCGACGCAGCACCGCCGCAGGGATGCCCGAGTCGTGGACGACGACGTCGGCAGTGGCCAGCAGGTCGCACGCCCGGACGGTGAGCAGCCCCGGGTCACCCGGACCGGCACCGACGAACGCGATGCTCCCCAGCGGCTGCTGGGGCTTCTGCCGCGAGCGGTTGGTGGTCATGGGACTCGAACCCCCAGGGGACCGTCGGCGCCCTCCCGGAGGAGGTCGTCGGCGAGGCCTCGGCCCAGGGCCGCTGCCGCGCCGACGGCGCCGGTGGTGGACAGACGCACGACGGTGTCGCCGTCGGGCGAGACGACGACCGCACGCAGGAACAGCTCGTCCTCGGCGACCTCGGCCAGCGCGCCGACCGGTGCCGAGCAGCCCGCCCCGAGCGCGGCGAGCAGCGAACGCTCGGCGGTCACCGCCGCCCGCGACGCCGGGTCGTCCAGCGCGCCGAGCCGGGCCAGCAGGCCGGCGTCACCGTCCCGGCACTCCACGGCGAGCGCGCCCTGGCCGGGTGCGGGCAGCATCTGCAGCGGGTCGAGCACCTCCGTGACCGCAGCCAGCCGGCCCAGCCGGGCCAGCCCCGCCCGGGCGAGGACGACGGCGTCCAGCTCGCCGCGCTCGACCAGGGCGAGCCGGGTGTCGACGTTGCCGCGGACGTCGACGACGTCCAGCCCGAAGCCGAGCGCCCGCAGCTGGGCAGCCCGGCGCGGGGAGCCGGTCCCGACCCGTGCCCCGGCCGGGAGGTCCAGCAGCGTGCGGCCGTCGCGCGCCACCAGGGCGTCGCGCGGGTCCTCGCGGACCGGAACCGCACCGATGGCCAGCCCCGGCGCGGGTGCGGTGGGCAGGTCCTTCATCGAGTGCACGGCCAGGTCGACCCGGCCCGCGAGCACGGCCTCGCGCAGCGCGGAGACGAACACGCCGGTCCCGCCGATGCGGGCCAGCGGCTGCGTGGAGACGTCGCCGGCGGTGGTCACCGGCACCAGCTCGACGCCGTCCCCCGTGGCCTGCTCGAGCGCCCGTCCGACCTGGGCGGCCTGGGCCAGCGCCAGGGCGCTGCGGCGGGTGCCCAGACGCAGCCGGCTCACCACCGGGGCTCCTCGACCTCGACGGCGTGCAGGTCGGCCACGGCGACGGCGCGGTACCGCGCCGGGTCGAGGTCGAACAGCGCGTGCAGCACCTCGGCGTAGGCCAGCCCCTGCGGCTCCGCCGCCAGCTCCTTGACCCGCACGGTCGGGGCGTGCAGCAGCTTGTCCACCACCCGGCGCACGGTCCGTTCCACCTCGCCGCGGACGGCGGGGTCGAGCCCGGCCGCCCGGCCGTCGAAGCGGGCCAGCTCGGCGACCACGACCTCCTCCGCCATGGCCCGCAGCGCGACGACCGTCGGGGCGACGCGGGCGGACTGCCGCTCGGCGAGGTAGGCGGCGACCTCCTCGGCGACGATGACCCGGACCGCCTCGAGGTCCGGCGCGCGGTCCTGCTCGACGAGCAGCGCACCGAGCTCCTCGAGGTCGACCAGGGTGACCCCGGGCAGGGCGAGCACCTCCGGGTCGACGTCGCGGGGCAGGGCCAGGTCCAGCAGGACCTGGGGACGGCCGTCGCGACCGGCGTGGGCCCGGCCCATCACGTCGTGGCGGACGACGAACCCGGTCGCCCCGGTGCACGCGACGACGACGTCCGCCCGGCGCAGCTCGGTCTCGAGCGCGTCCAGGCCGACGGCGCGGCCCCCCGTCGAGGCGGCCAGCCGGTCGGCGTGCGCCCGGGTGCGGTTGGCCACCACGAGCTCGCCGACGCCGGCCCGGACGAGGTGGGCGGCAGCCAGCGCGCTCATCGAGCCGGCGCCCACGACGAGGGCGCGGCGGCCGGACAGCCCGTCCAGGGCGCCACCGGCGAGGTCCAGGCCGAGTGAGACCAGGGCCGAGCCGGCCCGGTCGATGCCGGTCTCCGCGTGGACCCGCTTGCCGACCCGCAGGGCGCGCTGGAACAGCTCGTGCAGGCCGCGCCCCACGCTCCCGGCGTCCTGCGCCACCCGCAGCGCGTCTCGGACCTGGCCCAGGATCTGCGCCTCGCCGAGCACCATCGAGTCCAGCCCGCAGGACGTCTCGAACAGGTGCTGCACCACGCGGTCCTCGTAGTGCACGTACAGGTGCGGGGTGAGCCGGTCGACCGCGAGCCCGGCGGACTCCGCCAGCGCGGCGGTCAGCTCACCCACCCCGGCGTGGAACGCCCGGACGTCGGCGTAGACCTCGACCCGGTTGCACGTCGACAGCACCACGGCCTCGGCGACGTGCGGCGCGGCGGCCACGGACGCGGTGAACCCCGGGAGCGCGTCCGGCCCGACGGCGCTGCGTTCCAGCAGGGCGACCGGGGCGGTGCGGTGGGACATCCCGACGACGGCGACGCTCATCCCGCCACCGCCGAGTGCAGCCCGGCCTTGCGCTGCTCGTGGAACGCGAGGATCTGCAGCTCCATCGCCAGGTCGACCTTGCGCACGTCCACGCCCTCGGCGACGCGCAGCCGGACCGGCGCGAAGTTGAGGATGCTCGTGACGCCGGCAGCCACCAGCCGGTCGCACACCGACTGGGCCGCCGCGCCGGGCGTGGCGATGACCCCGATCGCGGCGTGCTCGGCCCGGACGGCGTCCTCGAGGTCGGCGAGCGGCCGGATCCGGCACCCCTGCAGCTGCCGTCCCACCAGCTCCGGGTCGTCGTCGATGAGCGCCGCGACCCGGAACCCGCGGCTGGCGAAGCCGGCGTAGCTGGCCAGGGCCTGCCCGAGGTTGCCGATCCCGACGATGACGACCGCCCAGTCGTGGGTGAGGCCGAGCTCCCGGGAGATCTGGAAGGCGAGGTAGTCGACGTCGTAGCCGACGCCCCGGGTGCCGTAGGACCCCAGGTGGCTGAGGTCCTTGCGCAGCATGGCGGGGCTGACCCCGGCTGCGGCGGCGAGCTGCTCGGAGGAGACCACGCGCGTCCCTCGGTCGCGCAGCGCGGAGAGCACCCGGTGGTAGAGGGGCAGCCGCACGACGGTGGCCTCGGGGACGCCGCGGCTGCGGCTTCCCCCCGGCTCCACACGGCTCGTGCTCACGAAGGCTGGCTCCTCGTCGGGCCTCCCACCAACGGGGCGGCGCCCTGCTGCCGAGGGTAAGCACTCGTGAACGAACGCACAAAGTGACGGCGAACGGCGTCCCACGAGGTGAGATGGACCTCACACGAACAGCGGGTCAGCCGGACAGGGCGGCCCGCAGCCGAGCCCGGTCCACCGCCCAGAAGTCGTGCGGCGCGCCGTCCACGAGGGTGACCGGGATCTGCTCCCACCAGCGCTCGTACAGCTCGGGGTCGGCGGTGATGTCGCGCTCCTCCCAGGGCACGCCGAGCTCGCCGCAGACCTCGGCGACGATCGGCCGCGCGATGTCGCACAGGTGGCACCCGGGGCGGGTGACGAAGGTCACCCGGTGGCCGGCGGGCGGCGCCCCGGCGGCGTGGTCGGTCACGACGACTCCTCCCGCAGCCGGGCCTTGGCCACCTTGCCGGTCGCCGAGTGCGGCAGCGACTCGACGACGGAGACGATCGTCGGCCGCTTGAAGCGCGCAAGCCGGGGGGCGACGTGGGCGAGGACGTCCTCAGGGGTCAGGTCCGCCCCGGCCCGGGGGACGACGAAGGCCTTGACGGCCTCGCCGGTGGCGGGGTGCGGGACACCGACGACGGCCACCTCCGCCACCGCCGGGTGGGTGGCCACGGCGGCCTCCACCTCCCGGGGGTAGACGTTGAACCCGCTCACGAGGATCAGCTCGATCCGCCGGTCGACGAGGACGAGGTCCCCGTCGGCGTCCACGTAGGCGACGTCCCCGGTCGGGAACCAGCCCTGGGCGTCGGGCCCGTCGGCGCCGTCCGGCCAGTACCCGGAGAAGAGGTTGGCCCCGCGCACGCAGACCTCCCCGGGGTCGCCCTCCTCCGTCTCCTCGCCGTCCTCGTCCAGCAGCCGCACCTCGACGCCCGGCAGCGGCTTGCCGACGCAGCCCGGCTTGGCGCGCCCCTCGACGAGCGTCGAGGACACCGCCGGGCCGGCCTCGGTCAAGCCGTAGCCCTCGAACACCGGCAGCCCGGTGGCCGTGGTCACCTGCTCGACGACCGCGGCCGGCATCGGCGCCGCACCGGTCACGAGCAGGCGCACTCCCGCGAGCGCCGCGCGCAGCCCCGGCTGGGTCGACCAGGCCAGGAACAGCCCCGGCGCCCCCGGGACGTTGGTCACCCCGCGGTCGCGCACCAGGGCGAGCGTCTCCACCGGGTCGAACCGCTCCACGAGCACGGCGGTGGCCGCACAGCGCACCACCTGGGCGAGCGTGCCGTTGAGGGCGTACAGGTGCGACAGCGGCAGGGCCACCAGGACGACGTCGTCCGGGGTGACGGCCGGGTGGGCGAGGTCATGCACCTGCTCGACGTTGGCCAGCAGCGCCCGGTGGCTGAGCATCGCCCCCTTCGGCCGGCCGCTGGTCCCGGCCGTGTACAGCAGCACCGCGAGGTCCTCGGGCGCGGTGTCGGGCTCCCGCGGCGTGCCGGAGAAGGCTGCGAACGCCGTCTCGCCGGGCGCCGGCGCCCCCACGACGACACGCCGGACGTCGGCGCCGAGATCGGCCCCGCGCACCGCCGCGGCCGTCGTCCGGTCGAAGACGACGGCCCGGGCGCCAGCGTCACCGGCCAGGTGGGACACCTCCGGGGCGGTCGCACCGGCGGTCACCGGGACGGCGACGAGGCCGGCGCGCAGCACCCCGAAGTAGGCGGCCACGAACTCCGGGCCGTTGGGCAGCGCCAGCGCGACCCGGGCTCCGGGGGCCAGCCCGAGCGCCTGCATCCCCGCCGCAGCGGCGTCGACGGCGGCGTCGACCTGGGCCCAGGTGAGGCTGCGCTGACCCGCGACGAGGGCGGGGTGACCGGGTCGGGCAGCAGCTGCCGCACGCACCAGGCCGGCGAGGTTGGCGCCCATCGGCGGAGTGTCCCATACGCTCTGGAGGCATGGCGTCAGACCGCCCGGAGCACCCCTCCCCCGCCCGGATCGCCGGTGAGGCTGCCGCCGCCGTGGCGGAGGTCGAGGCGGCGCTCAGCCCCGAGCCGGACCCCACGGCGGCCGCGTTCTTCGACATCGACAACACCGTCGTCCGCGGTGCGTCGATCTTCTACCTGGCGATGGGCCTGGCCCGGCGGCGGTTCTTCGACCTCGGCGACGTCGTCGGCTTCGTCAGCGACCAGGTGAAGTTCCGGATCCTCGGCGCGGAGGACATGGGCGACATGGCCGACGCGACCGAGACGGCGCTGGGGTTCGTCAAGGACCACGCGGTGGCCGAGGTCGTGCAGATCGGCCGGGAGATCTTCGACGAGTCGATCGGGGCGAAGGTCTACCCCGGCACCCTGGCCCTGGCCCGGGCCCACCTCGACGCCGGCCAGCGGGTGTGGCTGGTCTCGGCGGCCCCCGTCGAGCTGGCGACGATCATCGCCAAGCGACTGGGCCTCACCGGGGCGCTCGGCACGGTGTCGGAGATCCGGCACGGCGTCTACACCGGCCGGCTGGTGGGCCGCCCGCTGCACGGGCCGGCGAAGGCCGAGGCGATCAAGGCGCTGGCCGAGCGCGAGGGGCTGGACCTCTCGAGGTGCGCGGCCTACTCCGACTCGGCCAACGACATCCCCATGCTCTCCCTCGTGGGGGAGCCGACCGCGGTGAACCCGGACACCCGGCTGCGCCGGCACGCCCGCGACCTCGGCTGGCGGATCATCGACTACCGCACCGGCCGCAAGGTCGCCAAGGTCGGCCTGCCGGTGCTCGCCGGGGCGGGGGTGCTCTCCGGCGTCGCGGCCGCCGCGGTGGCCGTGGACCGCCGCCGTCGTCCGCGCTGACCCCCCGTGATGGGCGCCGGAGCGCGATCTATTCGCCTCAAGGGTCCCTTGATGCCGTGAGGGGGGTTGGTCAGAAGAAGACGCTGCGGCGCTGCATGAGCAGCTTGTAGAGGGTGTGCTGGATGGTCTCGCGCACCTGGTCGGTGAGGTTGAACACGAGCATGGGGTCGTCGGCGGCGGCCGCCGGGTAGGCCTCGGTGCTGATCGGCTCCCCGAACTCGATGATCCACTTCGAGGGCAGCGGGACGAGGCCGAGCGGGCCCAGCCAGGGGAACGTCAGCGTCAGCGGGAAGTACGGCAGCCCGAGCAGCCGGGCCAGCGTCTTGGCGTTGCCGAGGATCGGGAAGATCTCCTCGGCCCCCACGATCGACACCGGGATGATGGGCACCTTCGTCCGCAGCGCCGCGGAGACGAACCCGCCACGGCCGAAGCGCTGCAGCTTGTACCGCTCGGAGAACGGCTTGCCGATGCCCTTGAAGCCCTCCGGCCACACGCCCACGAGCTCCCCGCGGGAGAGCAGCCGCTCGGCGTCGGCGTTGCAGGCCAGCGTCGACCCCGTCTTGCGGGCGAACTCCGCGACGACGGGGGTCTGGAAGACCAGGTTCGCGCCCAGCATGCGCAGCGGACGGCGGTTCGGGTGGTGGTCCAGCAGCGCGATCTGGGTCATCACCGAGTCGAGGGCGATGGTGCCCGAGTGGTTCGCCACGACCAGCGCGCCGCCGGTGTCGGGGACGTTCTCCAGGCCGCGAGTCTCGACCCGGAACCACTTCTGGTAGAGCGGGCGCAGCAGCGCCAGGAGCACCTTGTCGGTCAGCTCGGGGTCGAAGCCGAACTCGTCGACGACGTAGTCGCCGGTGATGCGCCGGCGCAGGAAGGCGAGCAGCCCGGCGATCCGGGCGTCGAGGTCGGCGTCGTCACCCGCCGCGCCGAGGATCTCGCGCACCGCGGCGGCGACCCGATCCTGCTCGGAGAGCTGCGGCTGCGCCGGCTCGGCGGCGGCCACCGGCGGCGTCCGCGGGGTGACCGGACGCTTGCGCGGCCGCTCCTTGGCCTTCTCGCCGTCGCCGATCGGGATGACCCGGGCCTCAGCCATCGGCCCTCCTCCCCAGGGGCGCGGTGAGCAGCCCCGTCAGCTGGTGCTCGACGGTCTCGACGAGCGCGGGGGGCAGCGTCCGGTTGAGGTGCCGGCCCCGGACGAAGTCGTCGAAGGTCTCCACGGTCGTGTACCGGGGCTCGAAGCCGAGCTCGGTCCGCATCCGCGTGGTGTCGATGCCGCGGCCGAAGCTGACGAAGCGCAGCTGCTCGGGCGAGAAGTCGACGACCCGGGCCCGCCGGACCAGCCCCCCGACCATCGTGAGGACCGGCATGACCAGCGGCAGGGTCGGCCGGCCCGCCCGGTGCACGGCCTGCGACAGCAGGATCACCCCGTCGCCGGCGATGTTGAACGTGCCCGGGTGGGAGTCGACGGCGGTCTGGCGCAGCACCTCGAGGCCGTCGTCGGCGTGGATGAACTGCAGCCTCGGGTCGAACCCGAGCACCGTCGGCACCACGGGCAGCTGGAAGTACGACGACATGGAGGAGTCCATCTGCGGGCCGAGGAAGTTGGCGAACCGCAGCACGGTGACGGCGACGTCCGGGCGCCGTCGGGCGAAGCCACGGACGTACCCCTCGACCTCGACGGAGTCCTTCGCGAAGCCGGACCGGGGCAGCACCTTCGGCTCCATGTCCTCGGTGAACATCGCCGGGTCGCGTGGTGACGCTCCGTACACGGTCGAGGAGGACTTCACCACGAGCTTGCGCACCGTGGGCGCCTTCTGGCACGCCGCGAGCAGCTGCATGGTGCCGATGACGTTGACCTCCTTCATGATCGTCCGCCCACCGGTGCTGCCGGGCTGGGCGAGGACGCTCATGTGGACGACGGTGTCGACCTCGGCGCTGGCGATGACCTTGGCGATGATCGGGTTGCGGATGTCCGCACGGACGAACTCCGCAGCGCCCAGGTCGCTGCGCGGCGGGACCGTGTCGACGCCGATGACCCGGCCGACCCGGGGGTCGTCCTGGAGGATCCGGGCCAGCCGACCGCCGAGGTGGCGCGACACCCCGGTGACGAGCACCACCCGGGCCATGGGCGTCCGCCTACTTCTTGTTGCGCCGCTGCACGCGCGTCCGCTTGAGCAGCTTGCGGTGCTTCTTCTTCGCCATGCGCTTGCGGCGCTTCTTGATGACGGAGCCCACGATGGACCTCTTCGCTCTCGGGTTCGCTGGGGCTCGCAGGGAGCCCGCTCGGGGAGCCGCTCGCTGGCAACCGCCCTCAGCCTACCCGGCGCCGCGGGGCCGCCGGGGGCGCCAGACGTCAGGCCGTCTCGATGAACGAGCCGCGCAGGTAGTCGTGCACCGCCTGCTCGGGGACGCGGAACGAGCGGCCCACCCGGATCGCGGGCAGGTCGCCCGCGTGCACCAGCCGGTACACGGTCATCTTGGACACGCGCATGATCGTGGCCACCTCGGCCACGGTGAGGAAGCGCACCTCCGACAGCGGGCGCTCACCAGACCCTGGCGTCATCCTGCACCGATCCCTAGGCACCCGCCGTGGCGACGGCCGTCGTGTCGTCGCAGCAGCACGCACGTGCTCGGCCCGATGGTAGTGAGGGGGCCCGCCGCCGTCAGCCGGTTCGCCAAGTCAGAGGTCCAGGTCGGGGTCGAGCCCGTGCAGCGGGAAGACGGCGTTCCTCGTGGCGTGCACCGCCCGGTCCAGCGGGTCGTCGTGCGGGTCGAAGCCGGAGCGCCACGGCCGGATGTACGGCACCCGGCCGTCGGTCATGAGCCCCGGCCCGGCCCGGCCCAGCCGCTCCAGCACGTAGGCGCGCCACCCCTCGGGGACGGGCGTCTGCGGCGGCACCCGCTGGCCCACCACCTCCCCGATGAGGTGCGCCCAGGCCCGCGGCACGACCTCGACGTGCTCGTAGCCACCGCCACCCACCGCCACCCAGCGGCCCCCGGCGTGCGCGTGCGCCAGGTCGTGGACGGCGCGGTACGCGGACCGCTGGCCGTCCACCGAGAGGGTGAGGTGCGCGAGCGGGTCGAGGAAGTGGCTGTCGCAGCCGTGCTGGCTCACGATCAGCTGCGGCTGGAAGCGGGCGACCACGTGCGGCACCACCGCGTGGAAGGCGCGCAGCCACCCCTCGTCCCCGGTGCCCGGTGGCACGGCGATGTTCACCGCCGTGCCCTCGGCACCGGGACCACCCACCTCGTGCGGGTAGCCCGTCCCGGGGAAGAGGGTGCGGGGCGACTCGTGCAGGGAGACCGTGAGCACCCGCGGGTCGTCCCAGAAGGTGCGCTCGACGCCGTCCCCGTGGTGGACGTCGACGTCGATGTAGGCCACCCGCTGCGCCCCGTGGGCCAGCGCCCAGGCGATCGCCACGGCGACGTCGTTGTAGATGCAGAACCCCGACGCCGAGCCGGGCATCGCGTGGTGCAGGCCGCCGGCCACGTTCACGGCGTGCTCGCTCGGCCCGCCCCACACCGACCGCACCGCGGTGAGCGACGCCCCCACGACCTGCGCCGCCGCCTCGTGCATGCCGGCGAAGGCGGGGTCGTCCTCGGTGCCGAGGCCGTGCACGAGGTCGACGGTCGACGGGTCGGCCGCCGCCCGCCGGACCGCGGCGAGGTACGTCGCGGTGTGCACCGTGAGCAGCTCGGCATCGGTCGCCGGCTCGGCCGTGACCTCCTCGACGTGCGGCAGCGTGAGCAGTCCGAGGTCCCGGGCCAGCCGGACAGCCAGCTCGACGCGGATCGGCGCGAGCGGGTGTCCCGGCCCGAAGTCGTAGTGCGCCAGCCTCGGGTCCCACACGAACGTCACCCGGCTGCTCACGACATCACGCTACTCACCGGGCGGGGACGACGGGGCAGAGGTGTCGTACCTCACCGGCCCGAGGCTCACTCGGACCGCAGCGCCTCGACCGGGTCGAGCCGGCCGGCCCGCCGCGCGGGGAAGACGCCGAAGAAGATCCCGACACCGGCGGAGACCCCGAAGGCGAGGGCGAGGGACCACCAGGCGACCTCGGCGGGCAGGTCGGTGAAGCGGTCGGCGAGCAGGGCGGCCGAGATGCCGAGCCCCATGCCGACGATGCCGCCGATGGTGGTGAGCAGCACCGCCTCGATGAGGAACTGGGCGAGGATGTCCCGCTGCCGCGCACCGAGCGCCTTGCGCAGCCCGATCTCGCGGGTCCGCTCCCGGACCGACACCAGCATGATGTTCGAGACGCCGACGCCGCCGACGAGCAGCGAGATCCCGGCGATCGCGGCGAGGACGAGGGTGAGCAGCCCGAGGATCGTCCCGATCGTGCCGAGGATCTGGGTCTGGGTCACCGCGGAGAACCGGTCCCCGTCGTACTTCTCCTCGAGCGCCGTCACGATCCGCTCCTGCAGCGGCTCGATGGACTCGATCGTCGGGGCCTTGACGGCCAGCGCGTCGATCCGGTCGACCCCGAACAGCCGCTGCGCGGCCGACACCGGGACGGCGACCTCCTGGTCGCGGCTGACGCCGAACGTGGACCCCTGCTCGGCGAACACGCCGATGACCCGGAAGCGCACGCCGGCGATCGTCACCTGCCGGCCGAGCGGCTCCTTGTCGCCGAAGAGCTGCTCGGCGGTCGCCGCGCCCAGGACGGCGACCCGGCGCCGGGTGTCCACGTCGGCCCGGGAGAGGAAGCGGCCCTTCGCCAGCGGCCGGTCGAAGACCCGGGGCACGTTCTCGTTCGTCCCGTTGATCGTGACGAACGCGCTGTTCGCCCCGACCCGGACCTCCTCGCCGGAGGTGACCGCCGCCGCCACCGCGTCGCGGTTGCCCACGACCCGGCCGAGGAAGTCGATGTCCTCCAGGGTCAGCCGGCTCACCGACGCCGCCGCGCCGAAGCTGAACTCGCCCGGGACGACGAGGATGAGGTTGGAGCCGAGCCCCTGGACCTGCTCCTCCACCTCCCGCTTCGCGCCGCTGCCCACGGCCACGAGAACGACGACGGCGCCCACGCCGATGATCACACCCAGCATCGTCAGGGCGCTGCGCAGCCGGTTCGCCCGCAGCGCCGTGGTCGCCGAGCCGAACGCCTCCCCGGCCCTCATGGCACCGCCTGGGTGTCCAGCTCGATCCGGCCGTCGCGCAGGAGCACCTGCCGGCGGGCCCGGGCCGCGACGTCCCTGTCGTGGGTGACCAGGACGACGGCCACCCCCCGATCGGCGTTGAGGTCCTCGAGCAGCTGCATGACCTCCGCACCGGTCCGGCTGTCCAGGTTGCCGGTGGGCTCGTCGGCGAGCAGCAGCTGGGGCTCCCCCACCAGTGCCCGGGCCACCGCCACCCGCTGCTGCTCCCCTCCGGACATCTGCGCGGGGCGGTGGGTGAGCCGGTGCCCCAGCCCCACGGCCTCCAGTGCAGCCACGGCGCGGGCCCGGCGCTCGCGCCGGCCGACCCCGCGGTACACCAGCGGCAGCGCCACGTTGTCCACGGCCGTCGTCCGGGCCAGCAGCTGGAAGGACTGGAAGACGAAG
>JALOLN010000043.1 GCA_025455945.1 Actinomycetes bacterium | reverse complement strand
GTCGTGCCCGGCGTCCAGCGCCTTGGTGCGCTCCTCGGGGTCGCGGGGCCACAGCCGGGCCTGGATCACGCCGCCGAGGCACTTGACGGCGCAGGCCGCGATGATCCCCTCAGGGGTCCCCCCGATGCCGAGCAGCAGGTCGATGCCGGTGCCCTCGCGGGCCGCCATGATCGCGCCGGCGACGTCCCCGTCGGAGATGAACTTGATCCGGGCGCCGGTGTCCCGGATCTCGCGGACGGTCTGCTCGTGCCGGGGCCGGTCGAGGATCACGACCGTGACGTCCTCCGGGTTCTCGCCCTTGGCCTTGGCCACCCGGCGGATGTTGACGCTGACCGGGACCCGGATGTCCACGAAGTCGGCCGCCTCGGGACCGGTGACGAGCTTCTCCATGTAGAAGACCGCCGAGGGGTCGAACATCGTGCCGCGCTCGGACACGGCGAGCACGGCGAGGGCGTTGTTCATGCCCTTGGCGCACAGTGTGGTGCCGTCGATGGGGTCCACCGCCACGTCGACCTCGGGCCCCTCCCCGGTGCCGACGCGCTCCCCGTTGAACAGCATCGGCGCGTCGTCCTTCTCGCCCTCGCCGATGACCACGACACCGTTCATGTGCACCGACGAGATGAGCCGTCGCATGGCGCTCACCGCGACCCCGTCCGCGCCGTTCTTGTCGCCGCGGCCGACCCAGCGGCCGGCAGCCATGGCGGCGGCCTCGGTCACGCGGACCAGCTCGAGGGCGAGGTTCCGGTCGGGTGCCTCGGGCACGTGGACCATGGTCACGGCTCCTCCCGGTCTTGCGGGCGGCGGTGGCGCCCGGGCAACCAGATCGTATCGACGGCGGTGCGCCGACCACGTCCGGCGTAGCGTCGGCCGCATGCACGAGGACCTGCTGCGCTTTCGCGAGGACTACCCGATCCTCGCCTCGTCGGTGTACCTGGTGAACAACTCCCTCGGGGCCGTGCACCGCCGGACCGCCGAGCGGCTCCAGCAGTTCTACGGCGAGTGGGCCGCCGAGGGCGTGGTCGCCTGGGAGCACTGGGTGCCCGAGATGCAGCGGATCGCCGACCTCGTCGGGCGGATCATCGGCGCTCCGCCGGGGACGACCCTGATCCGGCAGGACGTCGCGTCGATCATGGGTGCCGTTGCGTCCTGCGTGGACTGGTCCGGCCCGCGCAACCGGGTCGTGTACTCCGACCTCGAGTGGCCGTCGTCGCACTACCTCTGGCAGGAGCACCGCCGCCTCGGTGCGGACGTGGTCGTCGTGCCCTCCGCGGGCGACGGCGTGCACCTCGACGTCGAGCGGCTCGTCGACGCCATCGACGAGCGGACCGCCCTCGTGCCCATCTCCCTGGTGCTGTTCCGGTCGTCGACCCTCGTCGACGTCCGCCCGGTGGTCGCGCGGGCGCACGAGGTGGGAGCCTGGGTGCTGCTGGACGCCTACCAGGCCGCCGGGGTCGTACCCGTCGACGTCGTGCGGCTGGACGCCGACTTCTGCGTCGGCGGGTCGGTGAAGTACCTGTGCGGGGGGCCGGGCGCGGCCTGGGTCTACGTGCGCCCGGACCTCGCCGAGACGCTGCGGCCCACGCAGGTCGGCTGGTTCGGCCACGAGCGCCCCTTCGACTTCGCCTTCGAGCCGCTGCGACCCGCGCCGGGCGTGCTCCGGTTCTCCGGCGGCACGCACAACGTGCCCTCGGCCTACGCGGCGTCCGCCGGCTACGAGGGCGTGCTGGCTGCCGGCGTCGACCGGATCCGCGAGCGGTCCCAGGCCCTGACCCAGCCGCTGCTGGAGGGCGCCCTCGAGCGGGGCTTCGTCGTCCGTTCCCCGCGAGACGCCGCGCAGCGCGGCGGGCACGTGACCATCGACCCGGGCCGCAGCCGCGAGGTCCACGACGAGCTGCTGCGCCGGCGCTTCGTCGTCGACCATCGACCGGGCTCGGGCATCCGGGTGGGCCCGCACTTCTTCAACACCGCGGACGAGGTCGCCGCGCTGCTCGAGGAGACATCGGTGATCCGGGCCGGGCTCGGCTCCGGGAGCGGCTGACCCGCTCACCTGGGACGATGGTGGGGTGGCGGGGCGGCGACGCGGTTTCGAGACCCTGGGCGACATGGTCCGCTCGCTGGGCCTGGTGCTGGTGGTCGTCGCCGTCCTCGTGCTGATCACCCTCCGCCCCCCGGGCGAGGAGGTCCGGGTCGTCGACTATGCGCAGACGCTGCGGCTGGCCGGCGCGGGTGCCCCGTTCCCCCCGGCGGACGCCGTCGGCCTGCCGGAGGGCTGGCGGGCCACGTCGGCCTACTTCGACCCGCCGCAGCGCACCGGCTCCCCGGGGGTGGTCCGCTGGCACATCGGCTGGCTGACCCCGCGGGACGAGTACGCCGCCGTCGAGCAGGGCAACGGCGACGCCGCGGCCCTGCTCGAGGAGCAGCTCGGCCAGGCGCAGCCCGCGGGCGCCTCGACCGTGGGTGGGCAGGCCTGGCAGCGGAACACCGGCACCAACGGACGCCGGGCGCTCACGCTGGCCAGCGGCGACGTCCTCACGGTCGTCCACGGCACCGCCGACTGGGGCGAACTGGAGCAACTCGCTGCCGCGCTGCGTCCACTGCCGTCCTGACCGTCAGGTGCGCGGCAGCGTCAGCCGGGCGCGGGCGCCGTCCAGCCACTGCTGGCACACCGCTGCCAGGTGCTCGCCACGCTCCCACAGCGCCAGCGACTCCTCCAGCGTGGCTCCGCCGGCCTCGAGGCGGCGGACCACCTCGACGAGCTCGTCGCGGGCCTGCTCGTAGCTGAGGTCCTCGCTGGACCCGTCGTCCGGGCGGGTCGGCACCATGGCGCCCACCCTAGGCCCCGGCGGCAGGGACGACGGCGGCCGCGAGCTCACCCTCGGCCAGCCGCAGCCGGAGCCGGTCCCCGGGGGCGACCTCGCCCGGCGACCGGACGACGGCCCCGTCGGCGCGCTGGACGACCGCGTACCCGCGGGCCAGCGTCGCTGCGGGCGAAAGCGCTCGGACCCTGGCCCGGGTGTGCGCGAGCTCGTCGTCCGCGCGGTCCAGGCGATGGGCGAGGGTCCGGCGGGACCGCTCGACCAGCCCGGCCACCTCGGCCGCCCGGGGCGTGAGCAGCCCCCCGACGGGGTCCCGCAGCACAGGCCGGGTGCGCAGGGCGTCCAGGCGCTGGCCCTCCCGGTCCAGAGCCGCGGTGACGGCCCGGCGGATGCGGGCGCCGGCCTGCTCGAGCCTGGCCTGCTCCTCGGCGACGTCGGGGACCACCCGTCGAGCCGCGTCGGTGGGGGTGGCCGCCCGGACGTCGGCCACCAGGTCGAGCAGCGGGGTGTCCGGCTCGTGGCCGATCGCGCTGACGACCGGGGTCAGGCAGGCCGCCACGGCGCGGACCATCGCCTCGTCCGAGAAGGGCAGCAGGTCCTCGACGGAGCCGCCACCGCGGGCCACGACGATGACGTCCACGGCCGGGTCGCGGTCCAGCCGGCGCAGTGCGTCGACCACCTCGCTGACGGCGCGGACCCCCTGGACGGCGACGTTCTCCACTTGGAACCGCACCGCCGGCCACCGGCTGCGGGCCTGCTCCAGGACGTCGCGCTCGGCGGCGGAGCCCCGGCCGCAGACCAGGCCCACGGTCCCCGGCAGGAAGGGCAGCGGGCGCTTGCGGTCGGTGTCGAAGAGGCCCTCCGCCGCGAGGACCGCCTTCAGCCGCTCCAGCCGGGCGAGCAGCTCCCCGAGCCCGACCGGGCGGATCTGCGTGGCGGCCAGGGAGAGGGTGCCGCGGGTGAGGTAGAAGTCCGGCTTGCCGTGCACGACGACGCGGGCGCCCTCGACCAGCGGCGGGGACACCTCGGCCAGGACCGCCCGGGACGCCGTGACCGTCAGCGAGACGTCGGCGACCGGGTCGCGCAGGGTGAGGAACACCGTGGCCGCACCCGGGCGCTGGTTCAGCTGGGCGACCTGGCCCTCCACCCAGACCCGGCCCAGCCGCGCGACCCAGTCGCCGATCAGCCGGGCGACGGTGCGGACCGGGAGGGGGTGCTCCGGCGATGTCTCGACAGGCATGGGCGCAGCCTAGGCACCTAGCATGGGGGCATGTCCGAGTCTCGGCGCCGGGTCCTGCTCGCCAGCCCGCGTGGGTACTGCGCGGGCGTCGACCGCGCGGTCGTCACGGTCGAGAAGGCGCTGGAGCTGTACGGCCCCCCGGTCTACGTCCGCAAGCAGATCGTGCACAACCGGCATGTGGTCGAGACCCTCGAGGCGCGTGGTGCGGTCTTCGTGGAGGAGACCGACGAGGTGCCCGAGGGTGCCACGGTGGTCTTCTCCGCCCACGGGGTGGCCCCGTCGGTGCACGAGGAGGCGGCGGCGCGCGGCCTGCGCACGATCGACGCGACCTGCCCACTGGTGACCAAGGTGCACCACGAGGCTCGGCGGTTCGCGGCGGAGGGCTACCAGATCCTGCTGGTGGGGCACGAGGGCCACGAGGAGGTCGTGGGGACCTCCGGTGAGGCGCCGGAGCACATCACCTTGGTGGACGGCCCGGACCATGTGGCGGACGTCGAGGTCGGCGACGGCCGGCCGGTGGCCTGGCTGTCCCAGACCACCTTGTCGGTGGACGAGACGAAGGAGACCGTCGAGCAGCTGCGGCGGCGCTTCCCGCTGCTCGTCGACCCGCCGTCGGACGACATCTGCTACGCCACCCAGAACCGCCAGGAGGCGGTCAAGCTGATGGCCGCCGAGTCGGACCTGGTCATCGTCGTGGGCTCGCGCAACTCGTCGAACTCCGTCCGGCTGGTCGAGGTCGCGCTGGCCGCTGGCGCGTCGGCCGCCCACCTGGTGGACTACGCCCGCGAGATCGACCCGACCTGGCTCGAGGGGGTCACCACCATCGGGGTGACCAGCGGGGCCAGCGTGCCCGAGATCCTCGTCCGCGAGGTGCTCGACTGGCTGGCCGACGTGGGGTTCACCGACGTCGAGGAGGTCGAGGCGGCGGAGGAGCACCTGCTCTTCGCCCTGCCGCCCGAGCTGCGCCGCGACCTGCGCGCCGCCGGTCGCAGCTAGGGGCGTCAGCCGGTCCGGCGGGCGCGCCGGTGGCGGACCAGCACGATGACCGCGGCCAGTCCGGTCCCGGCCCACAGGAACGGGCCGAGTCCCACCAGGTCGACGGCGACGTCGGCGAGCCGGGTCGTGAGGCCGCCCGAGCCGGTGAGGGCGCTGGCCACCAGGAGCAGGACCGCGAAGACCAGGGGCGGCACGATCACGGCGGCCAGCAGGTCGCGCTGGCGGACCTGCAGGGCCGTGTACGCGCTGCCGAGGACGAAGAAGCCGCCGAACAGCCAGCCCAGCCCGCCGCCGGTGAAGAGGTCCAGGAGCAGCCCCACCAAGGAGATGGCCAGGCCCACGACGACGACACCGGGGACGGTGAGGCCGGGGGAGCCGTGGGTCCGGGCCGGGCCGGGCCGCGACCGGGTCGGCCGCTCGGGGGCGCTCACGGCGGACAACGCTAGCCTCCCCAGGCGCCGGCCACGTCGCGCCGCCGCGACGTGGGCTCGGCCTCGGGGCGGACGCCGTAGCGGTGGTCGACCTCGATCTCGTCGGCCGCCGCGACCAGCTCGACCGCCTGCACCTGCCGGGTGGCCGTCTCCACCTGCGGCGGGGTCGTCAGCTCGACGTCGGTCACCCGCAGGTCGGTGAGCCGGCGGGCGGTGACCAGGACTCGGCTCTCCAGCGAGCTCACGGTGGCGTTGTACGCCTTGACCGCGCCGGTCAGCTCCGAGCCCAGCCGGGCCAGGTGCCCGCCCATCGTGGCCAGCCGGCCGTGCAGCTCCCGGCCCAGCGTGTAGACCTGCTGGGCGTTCGCAGCCAGTGCCTCCTGTCGCCACGTGTAGGCGACGGTCCGCAGCAGCGCGATCAGCGTCTGCGGCGTGGCGATGACGACGTTGCGGGCGAAGGCGTGCTCGAGCAGCGCCGGGTCCTCCTCGAGGGCGGCGTTGAGGAAGGCCTCGGCGGGGACGAACATGACGACGAACTCGGGGCTGGGGTCGAAGCGCTCCCAGTACGCCTTGGCCGCGAGGTCCTCGATGTGGTCGCGCAGGTGGCGGGCGTGTGCCTTGAGCCGGCCCGCTCGCGTCGCGTCGTCGCGGGCCTCCATGGCCTCGAGGTAGCCGCTGAAGGCCACCTTCGCGTCGACGACGACGTTCTTGCCGCCGGCGAGCCGGACGACGAGGTCGGGACGCAGCAGGCCGTCGTCGGTGCTCACCGACTCCTGCTCGACGAAGTCGCAGTGCTCGACCATGCCCGCGGCTTCGACGACCCGGCGCAGCTGCAGCTCGCCCCAGCGGCCGCGCACCTGGGGGGCGCGCAGCGCGGTGACGAGCTGGGCGGTCTCGGTGCGCAGCTGCTCGGAGGCCCGGTTCATGGCTCCCACCTGCTCGCGCAGCTCGGCGTGGGAGACCGCTCGGGCCTGCTCGGCCTTGGTGAGCTCCTCGCGGACCTGGGCGAGGGACTCCGAGATGGGCTTGACCAGGTGCTCGACCGCCTGTTTGCGCTGCTCCAGCTCGGCGGCCTGGCGCTGCTCGGCGAGCGTCAGGCGCTCGCCCGCCAGCCGCAGGAACTGCTCGTTGTTCGCCTGGAGGGCGACGGCGGACAGCCGCTGGAACTCCTGCCCCAGCCTTTCCTGCTCGGCACGCACCAGCGCCATCTTCTCCGCGGCGGACGCCCGCTCGGAGTCCAGCGCGACGCGCATCCCGGCGATCTCGCCCTCGGCCTCGCGCACCTCGGCCTGCAGCCGGCCGGACTCCGCCACGAGCCGGTCCCGCTCGGCGCGCAGCGCGTCGCGCTCCGCCGCGGTGCCGGCCAGCCGGCCGCGCGCACCCAGGGCCGCACCGCAGGCGCCCACGACGACACCGACGATGAGGAGCAGCAGCCCGGTGGTGTCCATGACCGGAGTCTGCCGGGCGGCACCGACAGCTCCGGGGAGCGAAACGCCTCCGCGCGGCCATAGAGTGACGTGGGTCACCCGTGGGACCGGCCGGCTCCCCGGTCATGGCTCGCCCTACACCCTCGAGGAAGGTCCGTACCGATATGTCAGCCCCCTCGCCCGGTCTGGACCGCGAGACCCTGGAGTTCACGCTGGACGCCGTGCGGGAGTTCGCGGCGCGGCACCTGCCGGCCGAGCGGCTGCTCGAGCTCGACCACCTCGACGAGTGCCCGGTGGACACCGTCCGCCAGATGTGCGGGGACGAGCTCGGCATCCAGCTCGTGTTCATCCCCGAGGAGTTCGGGGGGATGGGCGGCAGCGCCTTCGACGTGTACCGCGTGTGCGAGGCCATGGCGGCCATCGACCTCGGGGTGGCGACCAGCGTGCTCGCGACGTTCCTCGGCACCGACCCGATCACGGTGGGGGCCACCGACGAGCAGAAGGCCCGGTGGCTCGGCGAGGTTGCCGAGCAGGGTGCGCTGTACGCGTACGGGGCCACGGAGCCGGAGGCGGGCAGTGACCTCGGGTCGCTGCGCACCAAGGCGACGCCGGTCGAGCAGGACGGCGAGGTCGTCGGCTACCGGATCAGCGGGCGCAAGCAGTGGATCAGCAACGGCGGCATCGCCGACGCCTACACGATCCTGGCCAACGCCCCGGGTGGGCCGACCTGGTTCGTCGTCCGTCGCGGCGCCGACGGGTTCACCCAGGCCAAGCCGGAAGACAAGCACGGGATCCGCCTGTCCAACACCGCCGCGCTCTACCTCGACGACGTGGAGGTCGGGACCGAGGACCTCGTCGGCGTCGAGGAGGGCCAGGGGCTGTGGCAGGCCCAGCAGGTGTTCGGCTACACCCGGCTGAACGTCGCGGCGTTCGGGCTCGGCGCCGGCTGGGCGGCGCTGGATCGTGCGATCACCTACTCGACGACGCGCATCCAGGCGGGTGGTCCGCTGTCGGAGAAGCAGGGGTACACCCACAAGCTGCTCGTGCCGCACGCCGTCCGGCTGGAGGCGGCGCGCGCCTACATCGAGGAGACCGCCGAGCGGCTCGACGCCGGCGAGGGCAGCCTCAACACCGAGGGCGCGATCGCCAAGTACCTGGCCACGGAGGCGGGCAACGCGGCGGCCGAGGCGAGCATCCAGGCCTTCGGCGGGTACGGCTACACCCGCGAGTACCTCGTCGAGAAGATCAAGCGGGACGTGCGGATCACCACGATCTACGAGGGCACCTCGGAGATCATGGAGATGACGATCGCGCGCGACCGCTGGCAGCAGCACCTCAAGACGCAGGGCGGCTACTACCACGACCAGGCGGCCGAGCTCGAGCGGCTGCACGCGACCAGCCCGGGCGTCGGCGCGGACGTCGCAGCCCTGGGGCTGCACGCCCTCGCCGGGTTGATGGAGTGGTGCCGGGTCGGCCGGCTCACCCGCAGCCAGCACGTGCTCTTCCGGCTCGGCGAGCTGGTCTCCTACGCGGAGGGGGCCGCGGCGCTGGCCCGGCGGGCGGCCCGAGCGGCCGCCGGCACGCTGTCGGAGAAGACCGACCCCGGCTTCGACGCCACCGGTCTGGCCACGCTGTCCCGGCTGTTCGCCCGTGAGGCGGCCGAGCGGGTCGCCACCCGCGGGTTGCGCCTGGTGCTCGGTGCCGGCGGCGCCGACCCGAGCCAGCTCGCCCAGCTCACCGCCGGGCTGCGGCTGGCCGAGATCCAGGCGGCCCAGCACGGCCAGCTGGCGGACATGGACGCCGCGGTCGCTCCCGTGTACCGGCGGGCCGAGCTCGCCAGCCACTCCTGACCCCCCCGACGCGCACCACCACCCCTCGACTGCTGGAGAGCAACCCCATGACCGACGAGACCGCCGACCGGGCCGTAGCGATCGTGGGCGTCGGCGCCGTCATGCCCGATGCGCCCGACGCCGCGTCCTTCTGGTCGAACATCACCGGTGGGCGCTACAGCATCAGCGACGTCCCCACCGACCGCTGGGACCCCGACCTCTACTTCGACCCGGACCCCCACGCCCCGGAGAAGACGTACTCCAAGATCGGTGGCTGGGTCCGCGGCTTCGAGTGGAACCCGCTGGCGTGGCGGCTGCCGATCCCACCGCTGGTCTCGGCAGCGATGGACGAGGGGCAGCAGTGGGCCGTCGCCTGCACCCGCGCGGCGCTGGTCGATGCGGGCTGGCCCGAGCGGCCGCTCGACCACGAGCGGACGGCGGTCATCTTCGGCAACGCGATGGCGGGGGAGAAGCACTACGTCACCGCGATGCGGATCAACTTCCCGGAGTTCGCCCGGGTTCTGGAGTCCGCGCCGAGCTTCGCCGCGCTGCCGCGGGAGGTCCGGGCGGCGCTGCTCGCGGAGGCCCACGAGCGGATGCTCGCGACGACGCCGCCGATCACCGAGGACACCATGCCGGGGGAGCTCGGCAACGTCCTCGCCGGCCGGATCGCGAACATCTTCGACTTCCGCGGCCCCAACTTCATCACCGACGCGGCGTGCGCGTCGGCGCTGGCCGCCCTCTCGGCCGGCGTCGAGGGACTGGTCAGCCACGAGTTCGACGCGGTCGTCACCGGTGGCATCGACCGGAACATGGGGGCGGCGTCCTTCGTCAAGTTCTGCAAGATCGGCGCGCTGTCCGCCACCGGCACCCGGCCCTACGCCGACGGCGCCGACGGCTTCGTCATGGGCGAGGGCGCGGCGGTCTTCCTGCTCAAGCGGCTCGCGGACGCCGAGCGCGACGGCGACCGTGTCTACGCCGTCCTGCGCGGCGTCGCCGGCTCCAGCGACGGCAAGGGCAAGGGCATCACCGCCCCTAACCCGGTCGGGCAGCGGCTCTCCGTGGAACGGGCCTGGCGCCAGGCCGGGCTGAGCCCCGCGACCGCGACCATGGTGGAGGGGCACGGCACGTCCACCCGGGTGGGCGACGTCGCCGAGGTCGAGGGGCTCATCTCGGTGTTCGGGCAGTCGGGCGCAGCACCGGGCTCCATCGCGCTCGGCTCGGTGAAGTCCAACATCGGCCACCTCAAGGCGGCAGCCGGGGCCGCCGGTCTGTTCAAGGTCGCCCTGGCCCTGCACCACAAGGTGCTGCCGCCGAGCCTCAACTTCGCGGCCCCGAACCCCAACATCGACTTCGCGTCCTCCCCGTTCCGGGTCAACACCGAGCTGCGGGAGTGGGCCGTCCCCGCCGGCACGGTGCGCACCGCCGGGCTCAGCGCCTTCGGCTTCGGGGGCACCAACTTCCACGCCGTCCTCGAGGAGTACGTCCCGGGGCGGCTGAAGGCCGGCACCGCCCGGACCTTCGCGGTCTCGGCGCCACAGGGCGCGCAGGGGAGCGTGACCGCCACCGCGGCCGAGCCGGCGAAGCCGCCGCTGCGGGGCCTGCTGGTGCTCGGCGCGGCGGACGAGACGGCGCTCGCCGGTCGGCTCACCGAGGCCGTCGACGCGGCCCGGGCCGGCCGGGCTTCGGCACCCGCCGCCCCGGCGGCCACCGACCTCGGGGCGGCCGTCCGGATCGCGATCGACTTCGCCGACCCGGCCGACCTCGCCGACAAGGGCGCGAAGGCGCTCGCCGCGCTGCAGTCCGGCCAGCCCGCGCTGTGGCGTGCGCTGCGCTCCCGGGGGGTGTTCCTCGGCCGCGGCCCGGCCCCGCGGACGGCGTTCCTCTTCACCGGCCAGGGCTCGCAGTACGTCAACATGCTCAAGGAGCTGCGCGCCACCGAGGCCGTCGTCGCCGAGACGTTCGCCGAGGCGGACCGGGTGATGACCCCGCTGCTCGGCCGCCCGCTCTCCGACTACATCTTCGTCGACCGCGACGACCCCGACGCGGTGGCCACGCTGGAGCAGCAGCTGCTGCAGACCGAGATCACCCAGCCGGCCGTGCTGGCGACCGACATCGCCCTGTGCCGGCTGCTGGCGAGGTACGGCGTCGAGCCGGACATGGTGATGGGGCACAGCCTCGGCGAGTACGCCGCGCTGGTGGCGGCCGGGGCGCTGTCCTTCGCCTCGGCGCTGGAGGCCGTCAGCGCCCGCGGCCACGAGATGGCCTCGCTGTCGATCGAGGACAACGGCGCCATGGCTGCGGTGTTCGCCCCGCTGTCGGAGATCGAGCGGATCGTCGGTGCCGCCGACGGCTACGTCGTCGTCGCCAACGTCAACAGCACCAGCCAGGCAGTCATCGGCGGGGCGACCGCTGCCGTCGAGCAGGTCGTGACCACCTTCGCCGAAGCGGGCTACACCGCCGTTCGGATCCCGGTGAGCCACGCGTTCCACACCTCGATCGTGGCGCCGGCGAGCGAGCCGCTGAGGGCGACGCTGGCCCGGCTCGAGCTGCGCGCACCGGTCCGCCCGATCGTCGCCAACGTCGACGGGATGTTCTACCCCGCTGGCCCGGACGTGGACGACGCCATGCTGGACATCCTCGGCCGTCAGGTCGCCTCGCCCGTGCAGTTCGTGCAGGGGCTGCGCACCCTCTACGACGCCGGTGCTCGCGTGTTCGTCGAGGTCGGTCCGAAGAAGGCCCTGCACGGCTTCGCCGAGGACGTGCTCGGCGCCGTGCACGACGACGTCCAGGCGCTGTTCACCAACCACCCGAAGGCCGGCGACGTCGTGTCGTTCAACCAGGCCCTCGCCGGCCTGTACGCCGCGGGGCTGGGCGCGCCCGCCGCACCGGCGGCACCTGCCGCACCCGTCGCACCGGCCGCGGCGCCGGTCGTGCCCGCCCCCGCCACGGCGTCCGTCCCCGCCCCCGTCCCTGGAGCGCCCATGTCCACCGACCGCTACCTCGAGCTCGGCCGGCTGTTCGCCGACTTCCTGGACCGGGGCCGCGAGATCATGGCCGCTGGTGCGGCTGGGCCCACGGCCGGCGCGGCATCGAGCACCGAGCCCGTCGTCATCAGCGGGGCGGGGCTGGGGCTGCCGGGCACCGAGCGGGTGTTCGACGACCACAACGTGGCCCGGCTGCTCAGCGGGGAGCAGTTCATCGACCTGATCCCCACCCGGTTCCGGCACAAGATGCTGGACAAGCACATCACCCGGCTGGTCAAGACCGAGAGCGGCGGCGGACGGTTCGAGACGATCGACGACCCGGGCGATGTCCTCAAGCTCGCCGGACGTGCAGGTCACCTCGACGTGGTCGAGGAGTACGGCGTCGACCCCGAGCGGGACAAGGCCCTCGACGTGGTCACGAGGCTCGCCATCGGTGCTGGCTTCGACGCCTTGCGCGACGCCGGCATCCCCCTCGTGCAGCACTACCGGCTGACCTCGCTGGGCACCAAGCTGCCCTCCCGATGGGGGCTGCCGGAGGCCATGCGCGACGACACCGGCGTGATCTTCGCCTCCGCCTTCCCCGGCTGCGACTCGTTCTCGGACGAGCTGGAGCGCCACCACACGGACCTGGCCCGTCGGCGCGAGCTCGAGGGGCTGCAGTCGCTGCGCGCCCGGGTGTCGGACGCCGAGCCGGTTGCCGCCGAGCTCGACCACCGCATCCGCGCGCTGCAGGCGCAGCTGGAGGAGGAGCCGTACCTGTTCGACCGCCGCTTCCTGTTCCGGGCGCTGTCGATGGGGCACTCGCAGTTCGCCGAGATCATCGGCGCCCGCGGCCCGAACACCCAGGTCAACGCCGCCTGCGCCAGCACCACGCAGGCGCTCTCCCTCGCCGAGGACTGGATCCGTGCCGGCCGCTGCCGGCGGGTGATCGTCGTCTCGGCTGACGACGTCACCTCCGACCACCTCATCGACTGGGTCGGCGCGGGCTTCCTCGCCACCGGCGCGGCGGCAACGGACGACGTGGTCGAGAACGCGGCGCTGCCGTTCGACAACCGCCGGCACGGGATGATCATGGGGATGGGCGCAGCAGCCCTCGTCGTCGAGTCGGCTGAGGCGGCGCGCGAGCGTGGCGTCCGGCCGATCTGCGAGGTGCTCTCCACGGTCACGGCGAACAGCGCCTTCCACGGCACACGGCTCGACGTGGAGCACATCTCGCAGGTGATGGAGCGGCTGGTCAGCCAGGCCGAGGCACGAGGCGTACGGCGCGACGAGATCGCTGCGGAGACCGTGTTCGTCTCGCACGAGACGTACACCCCCGCCCGGGGCGGCAGCGCCGCGGCGGAGATCAACGCCCTGCGGCAGGTCTTCCGGGGACATGCCGACCGGGTCGTCATCGCCAACACCAAGGGGTACACCGGCCACGCCATGGGTGTCGGTGTCGAGGACGTGCTCGCGGTCAAGGCGCTCGAGACCGGGTTGGTGCCGCCGATCCCCAACTTCAAGGAGGTCGACCCCGAGCTCGGTCGGCTCACGCTCTCGACCGGAGGGGCCTACCCGATCCGCTACGCGCTACGGCTGGCGGCCGGGTTCGGCTCGCAGATCAGCATGGCCCTGCTGCGCTGGACGCCGATGCCCGACGGGCAGCGGCGTGAACCGACGGCGCTGGGCTACGCGACGCGCATCGTCGACCCCGCCGCCTGGCAGGACTGGCTGCGCCGCATGAGCGGCAGCCCGGACCCCCAGCTGGAGGTCGTCCAGCGCCGGCTCCGGGTCGTCGACGACGGCTCGGCAGCGGCACCCGTGGCCGTCCCGGCCGCTCCGGCCGTGCCCGTCGCTCCTGCCGTGCCGGCCGCTCCGGTGGTCCCCGTGGCGCCGGCGGCTCCTGCCGCTGCGGCTGTTCCGGCTGCGGCGGCGCCGGGGGTGGATCCGGTGGTGGCCGAGGTGCTGGCGGTGGTGTCGGAGAAGACCGGGTACCCGGTGGAGATGCTGGACCTGGACCTGGACCTCGAG
>JALOLN010000042.1 GCA_025455945.1 Actinomycetes bacterium | reverse complement strand
CACCCACCAGCATCGAGATCCCGAGCAGGCTCCAGCCGAGCCTCAACCCGCGCGACATCACCGCACATCCCTTCCGGCGAGGACCGGCGGCGACGAGGGCCGCTCAGCCCCGCACCCCTCCATTCACCCATTCGGGTGACAGATGGCGGCAGGGACGGAGGACCTGGCGGCTCAGCGTGACCGTTCCTGCCCCCGGACCTGGTCGGCGCCTCGGCTGGTGCCCCTGAGCAGCGCCACTCCGTCCAGGCGGGGGTGGGCCGGTGATCTGGCCCGGCGCGGTCGTCCACGGCTCCGGTGGCGTCGGTGACGTGCCCCGAGCGCAGGTGCAGCAGCCAGTCGGCCGCCCACGGGGCGAACACCTCGGCCGGCCTAGGCTGAACCTGAAACCTCCTCCGCTGGAGCGGGTCAACGACGGCAGGTATCAGCACAAGGAGCGGTGTGCTTGACCCCTCAGGGTGGTCCGATGACTGGTGACGAGCGCGTCTTCGCAGGTCACAGCCCTGCGCTGACCCTCACCGGCGAGCGGACGCTGCCCGGGATCTGGCACGAGAACTACTGGTTCCGCCGGCACGAGGTGGTCTACCGCTGGCTGGTCGACCGCGTCGGCCCGCGGGTGCTCGAGGCCGGCAGCGGCGAGGGCTACGGCGCGCAGGCCCTGCTGGACGGCGCGCCGGACCGCCGCGTGGTCGCAGTGGACTACGACGACGCGGCCGCACGGCACAGCAACCGCCGTTACCCCGATCTCGGTGTCGTCCGCGGAAACCTCGTCGGCCTGCCCTTCCGGGCGGAATCCTTCGACACCGTGGTGAGCCTGCAGACCGTCGAGCACCTGTGGGACCAGCCCGGCTTCGTCGCCGAGTGCGCGCGGGTCTGCCGCCGCGGCGGCCAGTTCGTCGTCTCCACCCCCAACCGACTCACCTTCTCCCCCGGCGTGCGCCGCGGCGAGAAGCCGCTCAACCCTTTCCACGTCAACGAGCTGGACGCCGAGGAGCTCGTCGACCTGCTCGGGTCGGCATTCGACGTGGCCGCCGTCCTTGGCGTGCGGCACGGTCCGCGGATCACCGCGTGGGAGGCCGAGCACGGCGACCTGGTGGCCGCGCAACTGGCCGGCCCGCCCGCGGGCTGGGCGGCTCCGCTGACCGATCTCGTCGCAGCCCTCACCGCAGACGACTTCCTCATCGGCCCGGACGACGTCGACGGCTCGCTGGACCTGCTGGTCGAGGGATGCCGGAGATGACCGCACCCGTCGGCACCTGCTGCGTCGTCCTGCACACCCACCTGCCGTGGCTGGCGCACCACGGTGCCTGGCCGGTGGGCGAGGAGTGGCTGCACCAGGCCTGGGCGACGGCCTACCTGCCCGTCGTCGAGGTGCTCGACCGGATGGCCGCCGAGGGTCGGACCGACCTGCTCACGCTCGGGGTGACGCCGGTGCTGGCCGCGCAGCTCGATGACGCCTACGTCCTCGAGGAGTTCCACACCTGGCTCGGCTTCTGGCAGGTCCGCGCCGAGGGGCTGGCCGGTCGTGATCCCGGCCCCTACGAGTACGCCGCAGCGACCCACGCGCGGGAGCTGTTCGAGTCCCGCTGGCGGCACGGCGCGTCCCCCGTGCTGCGCTCCCTCGTGGACGCCGGTGCCATCGAGCTGCTCGGTGGCCCGGCCACACATCCCTTCCAGCCGCTGCTCGACGAGCGGGTCGCCCGGTTCGGCCTCGCCGTGGGCCTGGACGACGCCCAGCTGCGGCTCGGCCACCGACCGGAGGGCATCTGGGCGCCGGAGTGCGCCTACCGGCCTGGGCTGGAGGAGCTCTACGCCGCCGCCGGTGTCCAGCGCTTCCTCGTCGACGGACCCACGCTGCTCGGCGTGGGCGCGTCCCCGGCGGACGCCTGGACCGTCGGCGGAACGGACGTCGTCGCCTTCGGCCGGGACCTCGAGGTGACCTACCGGGTGTGGTCCCCGCGCAAGGGCTACCCCGGCGGGCCCTGGTACCGGGACTTCCACACGTTCGACCACGGGTCCGGGTTCCGGCCGGCCCGCGTCACGTCCTCCCGGACGCCGCCGCAGGAGAAGGCGCCGTACGACCCCGGGCGGGCCGCGGCAGCCGCGGCGGACGACGCCCGGGACTTCGTGAACACTGTCCGGCGGCGCCTGACCGACCTCGCGTCGTCCCGCGGCGGTCGCCCCGGCCTGGTGGTCGTCGCGTACGACACCGAGCTGTTCGGGCACTGGTGGCACGAGGGCCCGGCGTTTCTGGAGGCCGTGCTGCGGCTGCTGCCCGAGGCCGGCGTCCGGCTGACCACCCTGCGTGGCGCCGTGGCGGCCGGACACGTCGCCGGTGCGGTGTCCCCCGGCCCCGGCTCGTGGGGCTCCGGCAAGGACTGGCGGGTGTGGGGCGGCCCCCAGGTGGCGGACGTCGTCGCCGAGAACGCCCGCCTGCAGAAGCGGCTGCTCGACGCGGTCGGCGCGCACCGCTCCCCCGGCGTCCGCCGCTCCGACCTCGACCAGCTGGTGCGCGACGCGCTGCTGGCCCTGTCCAGCGACTGGGCGTTCATGGTGAGCAAGGACTCCGCCGCGGGCTACGCCCGGGACCGGTTCGACGGGCACCTCGCCGCCTTCGAGTCCCTGGCGAAGGCGGTGGACGCCGGCCGCGGCGCCCGGCTGGCCGCCACCCAACGGCAGACCGACGGACCGTTCGGCCACCTGGACGCCCGCCTGCTCTGACCCTCGGCAGGCCCCCTCCTTCTGCGCCTACGGTCCAGTAGTGAACGTTCTGAGGACGGCGGCCGCCCATTCCGTTCACTACTGGACCGTAGGCTGCACCGCGGGGCCGCCGAGAGGCGGCACTACCCTCGCGGTGTGCGCATGCTCCACCTGTCGTGGGAGTACCCGCCGCTGGTCTACGGCGGCCTGGGGCGCCACGTGCACGCCCTCGCGGAGGCCCAGGCGGCGGCTGGGCACGAGGTCACCGTCGTCACCCAGCAGGCCGACGGGGCACCGGCCGAGGAGAAGGTCGGCGGGGTGCACGTCGTCCGGGTGCCGCGCGACCCCCCACTGATCCCCCAGGAGGACCTGCTCGCCTGGGTGCTCGCACTGAACCACGCCCTGGCGCGAGGTGCCCTGGCCGCGGCCGGCACCACCCGCCCCGACGTCGTCCACGCGCACGACTGGGTCGTCTGCCCGGCCGCGGTGACCCTCAAGCACGCGCTCGCCCTGCCGCTCGTCGCCACGGTGCACGCCACCGAGGCCGGGCGGCACCAGGGCTGGCTGCCCGGGCCGCTGAGCCGTGCGATCCACACCTCCGAGTGGTGGCTCACCTTCGAGGCCCGCCGGGTGATCACCTGCTCGGCGTCCATGCGCGACGAGGTCGTGCGGCTGTTCGACCTTCCGCCGGACAAGGTGGACGTCGTCCCCAATGGCATCGACCCGGCCCGGTGGGCCGTGTCGGCCGCAGCGGTCGCGGCGGCGCGCGCCCGGTACGCCGGGGACGGCCCGCTCCTGGTCTTCAGCGGACGGCTGGAGTGGGAGAAGGGGGTGCTCACCCTGCTGGACGCCGTGCCGCGGCTGCGTCGGCGGCATCCGGGGCTGCGGCTGGTCCTCGCCGGCCAGGGCACGATGGGCGAGGAGCTGAGGGCCCGGGCCCGGCGGCTGCGGCTCGGCCGCGCGGCGGTGTTCGCCGGCTTCCTGCCGACGCCTGAGCTGGCCGCGCTCACCGCCGCGGCCGACTGCGTCGTCGTCCCCTCGCTGTACGAGCCGTTCGGCATGGTCGCGCTCGAGGCGGCCGCCGTCGGCAGCCCCCTCGTCGTCGCCGACGTCGGCGGCCTGCACGAGGTCGTCGAGGACGGCGTGACCGGCCTGCGGTTCCGCCCCGAGGACGTCGCGGGCCTCGCCGACGCGGTGTCCACCGTGCTGCGCGACCGGGAGCTGGCCCAACGGCTGGCCCGACGGGCGCGCACCCTCGTCGACCGGGAGCACGACTGGACGGTGCTCGCCGGGCGCACCGTCGAGGTCTACGCCCGGGCAGCACGCGAGGAACAGGCCCTGTCCTCCTGACGGCGGTGACGATGTGGCTGCCAGGGCGACCACATCGTCACCACCATCAGGAAGGGGGCGAGGCGGGCGGGGCGCTCTCCCCGACCGCGCGGGCCGTCTTGCGCGCGATGTCCGCCAGGGCAGCACGCCGGGCGGCCCCGGCCTCGAAGACGTCCACCCGGTTCTTGATCACCTTCGCCGGGACGCCGCCCACCACCGACATCGGCGGCACGTCCCGGTTGATGACGCTGTTCGCCGCCAGCACGCTGCCGTGCCCCACGGTCACCCCCCGCAGCACGGTCACCTTGGTCCCGATCCACGTGTCCGGGCCGATCCGCACCGGGGACTTGACGATGCCCTGGTCCTTGATCGGCGTGTGGATGTCGGCGAACACGTGGTCGAAGTCGCAGACGTACACCCAGTCCGCGACGATCGTCGACCCCCCGAACTCGATGTCGAGGTAGGCGTTGACGACGTTGTCCTTGCCGAACACGCACTTGTCCCCGATCCGCAGGTTCCCCTCGTGGCAGCGCAGCTTGTTCCCCGCGCCGAGATGCACCCAGCGGCCCACGACGAGGCGGCCGTAGCCCTTGCGCGCGTACAGCTCCGCCCCGCGGCCGAGGAACACGAACCCCTCGGTGACGACGTGCCGGTTGAACAGCCGCCACCGGAAGAACCGCCAGTACCGGATGAGGTACCAGCCGTTCCAGGCCCGGTTGCGCACCACCCAGCGCAGGCTGGCCAGGGTCAGGAACCGCGCCTGGCGCGGGTCACGCGGAGTCCGTGCCACGGCTCAGGTCGGCTTCGTACCCGTGAGGCAGACGTTGTAGAACAGCTCGTCGGGGACGACGCGCGAGAGCACCTTCTCGTCCAGCGCCGACAGCCGCAGCCAGCCCTTGTAGGCGAACATCACCCACCGCAGGCCCAGCCGCTCGGGGTTGACGGCGTACTCGAAGGTGCGCACCGGCCAGCCGAACCAGGACGCCGTGAGCTCCTCGGTGACCGTGCGGACGTCGACGGCGCCCGCCCGCAGCGCCGTCCGGGCCAGCTCGTCCGGGTCGAAGGTGTGGACGTCGACCACGGCCTCGAGCGCCGCCGCCTCCGACGCCGCCGCCAGCTCGGCCGGCGGCCGGGCCCAACGCTCGCGCAGCGCCGGGAGCCGCGTCACCCGGGTCGTGGCGGCCCAGGTCGCCCACGACAGCCGCCGTGCCAGCCAGTCCCCGTGCCGCGTCGGTTCGCCGGCGAACACGAAGCGGCCGCCGGGGCGCAGGACCCGCAACACCTCGCGCAGCGACTGCTCGACGTCGGGGATGTGGTGCAGCACGGCGTGCCCGACGACCAGGTCGAAGGACTCGTCCTCGTAGGGGATCGACTCGGCGTCGGCGACCCGGCCCTCGACCGAGAAGCCCAGACCCTCGGCGTTGCGCCGGGCCACCTCGACCATCTTCGGGCTGATGTCCGTGACGTGCCCCTCGTCGAGGACCCCTGCCTGCTTGAGGTTCAGCAGGAAGAAGCCGGTCCCGCAGCCGAGCTCCAGCGCGGTCGGGTAGGGCCAGCCCTCCCGCCCGGCGATGTGCACGAACCGGTCGCGTGCGTAGTCGATGCACCGCTCGTCGTAGGAGATGGACCACTTGGCGTCGTAGGTGGACGCCTCCCAGTCGTGGTACAGCACGTTGGCCAGCTTCGGGTCGTCGAGGGCGGCCCGTACCCGGTCGCGGGCGGTCGGCTCGGCGGTCATCGGCCCTCGAACACCGCCTTCCCCGGCCCGTGCTCGACGAACGAGGCCATCCCCACCGACCGGTCCTGCGTGGCGAACAGCCCGGCGAACTGCAGCCGCTCGATCTCCAGCCCCGTGTCCAGGTCGGTCTCGATGCCGCGGTCGATGGCCTCCTTCGCCGCGCGGAGGGCGTAGGCGGGTCCCCGGGCGTAGCGCTGCACCAGTTCCCGCGCCGCCGCGCAGACATCGTCCGGGGCGACGACCTGGTCGACCAGGCCGATGGCGAGCGCCTCGTCCGCGGCGACGAAGCGACCGGTGAAGATGAGGTCCTTGGCCCGCGCCGGGCCGATCAGCCGGGGCAGCCGCTGCGTGCCCCCGGCCCCGGGGATGATCCCCAGCAGGATCTCGGGCTGGCCCAGCCGGGCGTTGTCCCCGGCCACCCGGAAGTCGCAGCACAGGGCCAGCTCGCACCCACCGCCCAGGGCGTAGCCGGTGATCGCCGCCACCGTCGGCTTGGGCAGCCGCGCCAAGGCGGTGAACGCCGACTGCAGCCGCACCGACGCGTCCACGATGTCGGTGTAGGACCAGTCGGCCATCTCCTTGACGTCGGCGCCGGCGGCGAACACCTTGGGGCCGCCGTAGACCACGACCGCCCGCACGTCGGAGCGCTCGGCAGCCTCTCCGGCCGCCGCCCGCAGCTCCTCCTGCACCTGTCGGGACAGCGCGTTCATCGGTGGCCGGTCCAGCCGGATCGTCCCGATCCCGTCCTCGACCTCGAGTCGCACCAGCTCGCCCACGGTCGTCTCCTCGTGTGTGTCGGCGACGCATCCAGCCCGTCCTGCGGTGACCGCGAGCCTAGCCCCGGGCGCCTCGGGCAGGATGGTCGGGTGAGCGACCACCGGACGCCCTGGCCGGGCCACTGGTACCCGCTGGGAGCCAGCCCCGACGAGGACGGCACCAACCTCGCGGTCTGGTCCGAGGGCGCCGAGGCCGTCGAGGTGTGCCTGTTCGACGAGGACGGCCAGGAGACCCGCTTCCCCCTCGACGAGCGAACCCACCACATCTGGCACGGCTACCTGCCGGGGATGGGCCCCGGGCAGCGCTACGGGTTCCGGGTCCACGGCCCGTGGGAGCCCGACCGTGGGCACCGGTTCAACCCGGCGAAGCTCCTGCTGGACCCCTACGCCCGGGCGATCGACGGCGCCCTGCACTACGAGCCGGCGGTCTTCGGCCACCACCTCGGCCTCGACGACTCGGTGCGCGACGACCGCGACTCCGCACCGTTCGTGCCCAAGTCCGTCGTGGTCGCGGACGGCTTCGACTGGGGGGCGGACGCACCCCCGGGCACGGCGTGGGGCGACACGATCATCTACGAGGCCCACGTACGGGGCCTGACCATGCGGCACCCGGGCGTGCCGGAGCAGCTGCGCGGCACCTACGCCGGACTCGCCCACCCGGCGGTGGTCGACCACCTGGTGCGGCTCGGGGTCACGGCGGTGGAGCTGCAGCCCGTGCACCACTTCGTCGACGAGCCGCACCTGGCCCGCGAGGGGCTGCGGGACTACTGGGGCTACAACTCGATCGGCTACTTCGCGCCGCACGCCGCCTACGCCGCGTCCGGCAGCCGGGGCCAGCAGGTCAGCGAGTTCAAGGCCATGGTCCGGGCCCTGCACTCCGCGGGCCTCGAGGTGATCCTCGACGTCGTCTACAACCACACCGCCGAAGGCAACGAGTCCGGCCCCACCCTCGCGTTCCGGGGCATCGACAACGCGGCCTACTACCGCCTGCGCGACGGCCGGCGGTACGCGGACTACACCGGCTGCGGCAACACGCTGAACCTGCGCCAGCCGCACGTGCTCAAGCTCGTCATGGACTCACTGCGGTACTGGGTGCTCGAGATGCACGTCGACGGGTTCCGCTTCGACCTCGCGGCCGCCCTGGCCCGCTCGATGCACGACGTCGACATGCTCGGCCCCTTCCTCACGACCATCCACCAGGACCCGGTGCTCTCCCCGGTGAAGCTCATCGCCGAGCCGTGGGACGTCGGCGAGGGCGGCTACCAGGTCGGCGAGTTCCCCCCGCTGTGGAGCGAGTGGAACGACAAGTACCGCGACGCCGTCCGTGACTTCTGGCGCGGCTCCGGGTTCGGTGTCCGCGAGCTCGGCTACCGGCTGTCCGGCTCGTCCGACCTCTACGGCGACGACGGGCGGCGGCCGTACTCGTCGATCAACTTCGTCACGGCGCACGACGGCTTCACGCTGCGCGACCTCGTCACCTACGACCGCAAGCACAACGACGCCAACGGCGAGGCCAACCGCGACGGCACCGACGCCAACCGCAGCTGGAACCACGGCGTCGAGGGCGAGACCCACGACGACGACGTCCGGCAGCTGCGCCGGCGCAGCATGCGCAACCTCCTCGGCACGCTGCTGCTGTCCACCGGGGTCCCGATGCTGCTGGCCGGGGACGAGATCGCCCGGACCCAGCACGGCAACAACAACGCCTACTGCCAGGACAACGACATCGCCTGGCTGGACTGGGACCTGGCCCCGTGGCAGGAGGACCTGCTGGCCTGGACCCGTCGGCTGTGCCAGCTGCGCAACAGCCACGCCGTGCTGCGCCACCGGCACCACCTTCAGGGCCGCGACCTCTACCCCGGGGGGCCCAAGGACCTCGCCTGGTTCCGGCCGGACGCCCGGGAGCTCACCGAGGCGGACTGGTGGTCCCCCGCCACGACGTCCTTCGGCATGTACCTGGCCGGTGAGGGGCTGCGGGCCCGGGGCCGGCGCGGCGAGCCCGTCTCGGACGTCTCGCTGCTGGTGCTGCTCCACGGTGGGACCGAGGCGCAGCCGTTCGTCCTGCCCGGGATGCCGTGGGCGCCCGGCTGGCGGCGCATCCTGGACACCTCCGACGACCGGCCGATCGAGCTGCCCTGGGTGGACCGTGCCGGGGACGTCGTCACCCTGACCCCGCGGTCGCTCGTGCTGTGCCGGGCTGAGCTGCCGACCCGGGGGCTTCTCTAGCGGGGCTCGCCCGGGGGGCGCAGTGCCCCGGCGAGCGCGGCCATCCCCACCGCGGCCGCCGCGACCACCCACAGCGCCTCGGCCAGGCCGATGCGCTCGGCGAGGTGGCCGATGAGCGGCGGTCCGATGAGGAACCCCCCGTACCCGATCGTGGACACGGCGGCGATCCCGTCCGCCGCCCGGTCCGGCGTCTCGCCACCCGCCGACATCGCGGCGGGGAACACCAGCGCCACGCCCAGGCCCCACAGGGCAGCCCCCGCCCAGGCGACCACCACACCGGGCGCCAGCACGGTGGTCGCCACGCCCACTGCCGCGACGACCCCGGCCCACCGGACGGTCCGCACCCGACCCAGCCGCTCCAGCAGCCACGTACCAGTGAACCGGGCGGTCGCCATGGCCGTGGCGAACACCGCGTACCCCGTGGCCGCCGCACCGGCGTCCACCCCGAGGTCGTCGGTGAGCAGCAGGGCCAGCCAGTCCGCGGCCGCGCCCTCGGTGGCCGTCGCACACACGGTGACCAGGCCGATGACCAGCAGTCGCGGCGTCAGCAGCCGCGCCCGCACCTGCCGTCGGTCCGGCTCGCCGGCCCCGCCGGCACCGGGGTCGGTCTCACCCGTCCGGCCGTCGGGCACGAAGGCGGCCAGGCCGGCCAGCACGGCGCCCGCACTGACCACGGCCGCCAGCAGGAAGTGCGTCGGCACGGCCAGCCCGGCGTGCGCGGCCAACGCCCCTAGCCCGGCGCCGAGGACGCCTCCCACGCTCCAGCTGGCGTGGTAGCGCGGCATCCAGGCCCGGCCGGCCGCCCGCTCGACGTGGCTGCCCTGCACGTTCATGGCCACGTCCCACGACCCGAACAGCGCACCCCAGGCGAACAGGACGGCGACCAGCTGCGGCAGCGACGTCACCCGGCTCAGCAGGACGATCACGACCGACCCGGGCAGCGCGGTCCCCGCGACCACGGCCCGGCTGCCGAAGCGGCTGCAGAGCCGGCCGGTCACCGGCATGAGCAGGAGCGAGCCCGCACCCGCCGCGAGCAGGGCGGTGCCGAGGTCCGCCGGCCCCGCTCCCACCTGGTCGCGCAGGGCCGGCAGCCGCGACACCCACGTCGAGAACAGCGCGCCGCTGACCGCGAACACCACCGCGGTTCCGACCGCCGCCCGGCGCAGCCGGGCGATGTCGGTGGGGGCCGCCCTCTGCCGGGCCGGCCCCGGCGCCGTGCTCAGCGCAGGTCGCCCTCGGTCAGGCCTGCGGTGGCCTGCGGCAGCGCGACCAGGTTCAGCTCGGCCGGAGTGGCGACGTACGGGCTGGCGGGCAGCACCCGCACCGTGTAGCCGAACGACCCGGCCCGGTCCAGGGCCAGCGAGCCCTCGTAGCGCCACCGGCCGCCCTCGTAGGACTCCGCCGCGGTGAGCGCCATGGCCTGCGGGTGGGCGAGCCGGTCGTCGTTGTCCGCGCGGCCGTAGAGCACCTGGACCTCCACGTCCTTGGGCCGCAGCTTGCCGAGGGAGACGAAGACCCGCAGGTCCAGGTGGTCACCCAGCTGCGGGTTGTCACCGAGCCCACCGGCCTCGACGTGGTCGACCCGGACGCCGTCCCAGTCCCGCTCGACGCGTGACTTCCAGGTCGCGAACTGCTGGGCGACCTTGTGCACCGGGCCGTCGAGGTCCCGGGCCGACCGGGCCGCGGGGACGTAGAGCCCCGTGACGTAGTCGTGGACCATGCGGCTGGCCAGCACCTTCGGGCCGAGGGAGCGCAGCGTGTGGCGCACCATGGCGATCCACCGGGTGGGCAGCCCGTCGGCCCCGCGGTCGTAGAAGCGGGCTGCCACGCTGTTCTCGATCAGGTCGTACAGGGCGGCCGCCTCGAGGTCGTCCCGCCGGTCCGGGTCGTCGACACCGTCGGCGGTGGGGATCGCCCAGCCGTTCTCCCCGTCGTACATCTCGTCCCACCACCCGTCGCGGATGGACAGGTTGAGGCAGCCGTTCAGGGCCGCCTTCATGCCCGACGTGCCGCAGGCCTCCAGGGGACGCAGCGGGTTGTTGAGCCAGACGTCGCACCCCGGGTACAGGTCGGCGGCCATCGCCATGTCGTAGTCGGGCAGGAAGACGATCCGGTGCCGGACCTCGGGGTCGTCGGAGAACCTGACGAGCTGCTGGATGAGCTTCTTGCCGGCGTCGTCAGCGGGGTGGGACTTGCCGGCGATGACGATCTGCACCGGGCGGTCCGGGTCGAGCAACAGGTCGCGCAGGCGCTGCTCGTCCCGCAGCATGAGCGTGAGCCGCTTGTACGACGGCACCCGCCGGGCGAACCCGATGGTCAGGACCGACGGGTCGAGGATGTCGTCGATCCAGCCCAGCTCCGGCTCGCTCGCCCCTCGCTGCAGCCACGACGTGCGCACCCGGCGCCGCACCGCGTCCACGAGGCGGGAGCGGAGCACCTCGCGGGTGGCCCAGATCTCCGGGTCGCCGATGTGCTCGATGGCCTCCCAGCCGTGCGCCTCCTCCACCAGCTCGCGACCAGCAGCCCGGCGGGCCAGCTCCATGACCTCCCGCGCCACCCAGGTAGGTGCGTGCACCCCGTTGGTGATGGACGTGATCGGCACCTCGTCGAGGTCGAAGTTCGGCCACAGGCCGTGGAACATGCCCCGGCTCACCGCGCCGTGCAGCCGGGCGACCCCGTTGGCCCGCTGCGCCAGCCGCAGGCCCATCACCGCCATGTTGAAGACGTTCGGGTCACCGCCCTCGTAGGTCTCGGCGCCCAGCGCGAGCACCTTGTCGACCAGGACGCCGGGCGAGGCGTTGTCGCCGCCGAAGTGCTGCGCCACCAGGTCTCGGGGGAAGCGGTCGATGCCGGCGGGGACCGGCGTGTGTGTCGTGAACACGGTGCCCGCACGGACGGCCAGCAGGGCGGCGTCGAAGTCCAGCCCCTCGTCCTCGGTGAGCTCGCGGATCCGCTCCACCCCGAGGAACCCGGCGTGGCCCTCGTTGGTGTGGAAGACCTCCGGCTCGGGCGCGCCGGTGAGCCGGCAGTACGCCCGGATCGCCCGGACGCCACCGATGCCGAGCAGCATCTCCTGCAGCAGCCGGTGCTCGGTGCCGCCGCCGTACAGCCGGTCGGTCACCTCGCGCTCGGCGGGGGCGTTGTCCTCGACGTCGGAGTCCAGCAGCAGCAGCGGCACCCGGCCGACCTGCGCGGTCCATACCTGCGCGGCCAGCCGCCGCTGCCCCGGCAGCATGACGCTGACCCGCAGCGGCACGCCGTCGGTGTCCCTCAGCAGGGTCAGGGGCAGACCGTGCGGGTCGATGACCGGGTAGGTCTCCTGCTGCCACCCCTCGCGGGACAGCGACTGCCGGAAGTAGCCGGACCGGTACAGCAGGCCCACGCCGAGGATGGGGACCCCCAGGTCGCTCGCGGCCTTGAGGTGGTCACCGGCGAGGATCCCCAGCCCGCCGGAGTACTGCGGCAGCACTGCGGTGATGCCGTACTCGGGCGAGAAGTAGGCGATGGAGCGCGGCGGCCCGTCGGGTGCGGCCGGGTCGCCCAGTCCCTGGTACCACAGCGGCTCGGTGAGGTAGCGCTGCAGGTCCTCGGCGGCCGTGGCGAGCCGGTGCAGGAAGTCCCCGTCGACGCTGAGCTGGGCCAGCCGGGCCGGGGACACCTCACCGAGCAGCCGGACCGGGTCGTGCTCCACCGCATCCCACACCACGGGGTCCACCGACTGGAAGAGGTCGCGGGTGGGCGGGTGCCACGACCAACGCAGGTTGGTCACCAGGTCGCTCAGGGCGGCCAGTGGCTCGGGCAGGACGGTGCGGACGGTGAACCGGCGGATCGCGCGCATGGCTGCAAACCCTAGCGGCCCCGCCCCCTGACCCCCTCGGGGTTCGGCGTGTAGGTTCGGAGCCGATGAGCGTTCGGAGCGGACGGATCCCCGTCGTCGACGTCCAGCCCGTGGTGGATTGCGGCCGGTTCCCGGCCAAGGCGGTGGTGGGCGAGACCTTCACCGTCTCGGCCACCGTCTTCCGCGAGGGACACGACGCCGTCAACGCCAACGTGGTGCTGCGCGGGCCGAAGGGCGCGCCGGCGCACCCCTGGACCCCGATGCGCCTGATCGCGCCCGGCACGGACCGGTGGGAGGCCGAGGTCACCCCGACGGCCGAGGGCGACTGGACGTTCCACGTCGAGGCGTGGGACGACCCGGTGGCCACCTGGCGGCACGCGGCGGAGATCAAGGTGCCGGCCGGCCTCGACGTCGAGCTCGTCTTCGAGGAGGGCGCCCGGGTCTTCGAGCGGGCGGCGGCTGGCGCACCCAAGGGGGCGCCGCGGGAGCTGCTCCACGACGTCGTCACGGCCCTGCGCGACGTCCACCGCCCGGACGAGGTGCGGCTGGCAGCAGCGCTGGCGCCCGAGGTGAGCCGGGTGCTCCACCACCACCCGCTGCGCGCGCTGGTGACCCGGTCCGAGCGGCTGCCGCTGCGGGTGGACCGGGAACGGGCACTGTTCAGCGCCTGGTACGAGCTCTTCCCGCGCTCGGAGGGTGCCGTGGTCGAGCCCGGCCAGCCGCCGCGCAGCGGCACCTTCCGCACCGCGGCCGATCGGCTGCCGGCGGTGGCGGCGATGGGCTTCGACGTCGTCTACCTGCCGCCCATCCATCCGATCGGGCGGACGTTCCGCAAGGGTCCGAACAACACCCTCGACGCGGGGCCGGACGACCCCGGCGTCCCGTGGGCGATCGGGTCGGCCGAGGGCGGCCACGACGCGGTCCACCCCGATCTGGGGACGTTGGAGGACTTCGACGCCTTCCTCGCCCGGGCCCGCGACCTCGGCCTGGAGGTGGCCCTCGACTTCGCCCTGCAGGCCTCGCCGGACCACCCGTGGGTCCGCGAGCACCCCGAGTGGTTCACCACGCGGGCCGACGGCACGATCGCCTACGCGGAGAACCCGCCGAAGAAGTACCAGGACATCTACCCGCTG
>JALOLN010000041.1 GCA_025455945.1 Actinomycetes bacterium | reverse complement strand
GATGGCGCAGTGGCTGCGCCCGGGCCGGACCGAGGCCGCCGTCGGCGCGGACGTCGCCGACGCGATCCTGGCGGCCGGGCACGTGCGCGTCGACTTCGTCATCGTGGCCAGCGGGCCGAACGGCGCCAGCCCGCACCACGAGGTCAGCGACCGGGTGATCCGCCCCGGCGACCCAGTGGTCGTCGACATCGGCGGGACCATGCCGTCGGGGTACTGCTCCGACGAGACCCGGACCTACGCGGTCGGCGAGCCCACGGCGGACTTCCTCGCCTCCTACGCGGTGCTGCAGCGGGCCCAGGAGGCCGCCTGCCGCCGGGCCCGCCCGGGGGTGAGCGCGGAGAGCGTCGACGCCGCGGCGCGCGAGGTGATCGCCGCCGCCGGGTACGGCGAGCTGTTCATCCACCGCACCGGCCACGGCATCGGGCTGGAGACCCACGAGGAGCCCTACATCGTCGCCGGCAACACCGAGCTGCTCGAGCCCGGCATGGCGTTCTCCGTCGAGCCCGGGATCTACCTCCCCGGCCGACACGGCGCCCGGATCGAGGACATCGTCGTGTGCACCGCGGACGGGTCCGAGCGGCTCAACCACCGACCCCGCGAGCTCGTCGTCCTGGAGGGGTGACCCGTGACCAGCAGCGTCCAGCGCAGCCTGCCCACCGACGAGGCGCACGAGCTGCTGGGGCTCACCCGGGAGCTGGCCACCACGGAGCTCGCCCCGCGTGCCGCGGCGGACGAGCGGGCCGGCCGGTTCCCCCGAGCGGTCTTCACGACGCTCGGCCGGGCCGGGCTGCTCGGGCTGCCCTACCCGGAGGAGCACGGCGGCGGCGGCCAGCCGTTCGAGGTGTACCTGCAGGTCGTCGAGGAGCTGGCCGGGGCCTGGCTCTCCGTCGGGCTCGGCGTCAGCGTGCACACCCTGGCCTGCTTCCCGCTCGCCGCGTACGGCACCGACGCGCAGCGCGACCAGTGGCTGCCGGGCATGCTCGGCGGGGAGCTGCTCGGCGCCTACTGCCTGTCCGAGCCGCACTCCGGCTCGGACGCGGCGGCGCTGGCCACCCGCGCCGTGCTCGACGGCGACGACTACGTGGTCAGTGGGACCAAGGCGTGGATCACCCACGGCGGCGTCGCGGACTTCTACGACCTCATGGTCCGCACCTCCGACGACCGGACCCGGGGGATCACCTGCCTGCTGGCCGAGGCAGGCACGCCGGGGCTGTCGGCGGCGCCCCCCGAGCGCAAGATGGGCCTCACCGCATCGGTGACCGCGCAGGTGCTGCTGGACGGCGCCCGGGTCCCGGCGGCCCGGCGGATCGGCGCGGAGGGACAGGGGTTCGCCATCGCGCTGGCCGCCCTGGACGGCGGGCGGCTGGGCATCGCGGCGTGCGCGGTGGGCCTGGCGCAGGCGGCCCTGGACGCCGCCGTGGGGTACGCCCGCGAGCGCCGCCAGTTCGGCCGGCCCGTCGCCGAGCACCAGGGCCTGACCTTCCTCCTCGCGGACATGGCCACGCAGGTCGCGGCGGCCCGCGCGCTGTACCTCGACGCGGCCCGGCTGCGCGACGCGGGCCGGCCGTTCGGCACCGCCGCCGCGATGGCCAAGCTGTTCGCCACCGACGCGGCGATGCGGGTGACGACGGACGCCGTGCAGGTCCTCGGCGGGTACGGCTACGTCGAGGACTACCAGGTGGAGCGGTACCTGCGCGAGGCGAAGCTGCTGCAGATCGTCGAGGGCACCAACCAGATCCAGCGGCTGGTGATCGGCCGTGCGCTCACCTGAGCGGGCCGGCTCAAGGACCGGGGCCGGGCGGACGACGACAGGGGTGCCCCTCCCGCCCGGGAGGGGTGGACGGGACACGCAGATCCGGACGGTCCCCACCGACCCCGCGCGAGCGGGGCACGGAGACAGCACGGTCGCCCAGACCGCCCGGGGAGTGAGTGGCGAGACCGGCCTGTCCGCCCAGTGCGGACGGGAGACAACCTCATGCACGTCGTGACCCACCGGGTCGGACCCGTGGTCCTGGCCGTGGCGCTCGTCGCCGCGGTCCTGGCCGTGGTCTGGCCCACGTCCGCGGGAGCGGCAGCCCCCGCGGGTCCGGGCCCGGCCGGCGTCGCCGCGACGACGGACGGGACCGGCGGGGCCGTGCTCGGTCCGGCCGTGGCCTACCTCCGCGAGGCGGACGGGACGGTCCGGCGGATCCGCTGACGGCTGCCGTCGTCCGGGGCCGCCCGCCGTGAGCCGGCGGTCCCGGACGGCGGGTCCGGTAGGTTCGTCGGCGTGGAGGACCTCGACCGGCAGATCGTCCGGCTGCTGGCCGACGACGGCCGGATGAGCTTCACCGACCTGGGTCGGGCCACCGGGCTGTCGACGTCCGCGGTCCACCAGCGGGTGCGCCGGCTGGAGGAGCGCGGGGTCATCACCGGCTACGCGGCCCGGCTGGACCTCGACGCGATCGGCCTGCCGCTGACCGCCTTCGTCTCGGTCGTCCCGCTGGACCCCTCGGCCCCGGACGACGCGCCCGACCGGCTGGCCGGCCTGGCGGACATCGAGGCGTGCTACTCCGTCGCGGGGGAGGAGTCCTACATCCTCAAGGTCCGGGTGGCCTCACCGGCCGACCTGGAGGTCCTGCTGGCCGAGATCCGGGCGGCGGCCAACGTCTCCACCCGGACCACGGTCGTGCTGTCGACGCCGTTCGAGGGCCGCCCGCCGCAGGTGTGACCGACGGTCAGGACCGGCCGGTCGTCTGCAGCGAGTCGTAGGCCGAGACGTCCGCGGCCGCGGCCGCGCGTGAGGACGCCGCGGCCGATGTCGCCGCGTCGTGGATGTCGACCATCGAGCCGCCGTGCTCGGTCCACCACTCCTGGCCGCCCGGCGGCAGGGTGTAGATCGGGTCGTAGTACTCGTAGCGCCGCTCCAGCGCCTGGGTGTCGCTGAGCTCGATGCCGGTGCGGTAGTTCTTCGTCCAGTACGAGATGCCCAGCGTCTCGTCGTACGACTCGATCTGGTGCACCCAGCGCTTGCCGACGTAGGGGACGTCGCAGACGATCCGCGGCGTGGCGAAGCCGGGCAGGTAGCCCATGATCCCGTGCTGCAGCCGCTGCGCCTCGCGCACGGAGATCCGCCAGTGCTCGCTGAACGGGATCATGTCGCACATGTAGAAGTAGTAGGGGATGATGCCGGCGCCGTCGAGCAGGGCGAAGCACAGGTCGAGCATCAGCGGGACCTCGGCGTTGACACCCCGCATGAGGACACCCTGGTTGCGCACGTCGCGCACCCCGGCGTCCAGCATCGCCCGCACCGCCCGGGTCACGGTCGGGGTCACCGACTGCGCCGCGTTGACGTGGGTGTGGATCGCGAGGTGGACCCCGCGGCTGCTCGCCGTCGTCGACAGCCGTTCCATGCCGGCGCGGACGTCGTCCTGCAGCCAGTGCTGGGGCAGGCCCATCAGCGCCTTCGTGGCCAGCCGGATGTCGCGGATGTTCTCCAGCGACAGCAGCCGCTCGACGAACGCCTCCAGGTGCTTCCACGGCAGGTTGGCGACGTCGCCGCCGGAGACCACCACGTCGCGCACCTCGGGGTGCTGCTCGAGGTAGGCCAGCATCGCGTCGTACCGGTCCGCGGGCTTGAGCTCGAAGCGCAGCTTGTCGATGACCGGGGTGGAGTTGCCCACGAGGTCCATCCGGGTGCAGTGCCCGCAGTACTGCGGGCAGGTGGTGAGCAGCTCGGCGAGCACCTTCGTCGGGTACCGGTGGGTGAGGCCCTCGGCCACCCACATCTCGTGCTCGTGCAGCGAGTCCCGGGTCGAGTAGGGGTGCGACGGCCAGTCCGGACGCCGGTCGCTGAACACCGGCAGCATGTAGCGGCGGACCGGGTCGGCGTAGAACGCCTCGGTGAACGCCGCGGGGGTCGGGGTCCCGGCGTCGTGCGAGCCAGGCACCACCGTGTTCATCATCTGCGGCGGGACGAGCATCGACATGGTGGCGCGCTCGGCCTGGTCGCGCTCGAGGTCGGCGTAGAACCGGTCCTCGAGGAGGTCGCCGACGAGGTCGCGCAGCTGCTTGACGTTCTTCACGCAGTGCGCCCGCTGCCACTGGGCGGAGTCCCACTCCGCAGCGGTGACCCCGGCCCAGCCGGGGAAGCGCGTCCAGTCCGGCTCGACGATCTCGCGACGGCTGTACGCGTACGGCTGCTCCATGCTCATGGGCGTCAGCGTAGAGAAGGATCTCCGGCGATTCCACTCGTGCGCCGTAGGATTTCCGGTGTGCGTCGAATCGACGCGCGTGTCGTTGCGTCCCTGGAAGGATCCAGCCGTGTCCTCGACCCATGCGTCCTCGCCCGTCGGCCTGCACCGCGTGCTGGAGCCCTCCGGCGTCCTGCCGCAGGCCGCCTACCGCCTCGACACCCGCCGCGAGCTGTTCCCCGACGAGGTCCGGGTCCGGGTGGAGCGGCTCAACCTGGACGCCGCGAGCTTCCGCCAGCTGTACGACCGGCACCGCGGCCAGGGGGACCGGATCCGCGCCGAGGTCGCCGAGATCATCCGGACCCGCGGCAAGATGCACAACCCGGTGACCGGCTCGGGGGGCATGCTCGTCGGCGTCGTCGAGGAGGTCGGCCCGCAGTCGCGGCTGGGGCTGGCGGTGGGCGACCACATCGCGACCCTGGTCTCGCTGACCCTGACGCCGCTCGTCGTCGAGGACGGACTCGCGGACTGGGACGGCCTGTCCGAGCAGGTGCCGTGCCAGGGCTACGCGATCCTCTTCGGCCGCTCCATCGCCGCGCACCTGCCCGACGACCTGCCCCGCCCGCTCGCCCTGGCCGTGATGGACGTGTGCGGCGCCCCGGCGCTGACCGCCCGGGTCGTCCGGCAGTACGTCGATGCCGGTCGGCCGCCTGCCGTCGCCGTCCTGGGCGCCGCCGGCAAGTCCGGCTCCCTGGCCCTGGCCGCCGCCAGGCGCGCCGGCGCCCGCACGACGGTCGCGGTGGTGCCGATCCAGCGGGAGGCCGACGTCCTCGCCGAGGCCGGGCTGGGTGACGTGATCGCGCTCGCCGACGCCCGTGACCCCGTGCAGGTGGGGGACGCGGTCGAGGAGGCGCTGGACGGCGAGTCCGCGGACATCACCGTCGTGTGCGTCGACGTCCCCGGCTGCGAGCACGGCGCGATCCTCGCCACCGCGGACGGCGGCACCGTCGTGTTCTTCTCGATGGCCACGTCGTTCGTCACCGCGGCGCTCGGCGCCGAGGGCCTCGCCGCCGACGTCACGATGCTGGTCGGCAACGGCTACGCCCCGGGCCATGCGGACTTCGCGCTCGACGTGCTCCGCGACGAGCCGGGCGTGCGTGCGCTCTTCGAGTCCCGGCTGGAGGTGGAGAGGCCCGGGTGACGACGACCCTGCTCCTCGGCGGGGTGGTGCACACCCCGGCCGACCCGTTCGCGACCGCCCTGCTCGTCGAGGACGGCACGGTCGCCTGGGTCGGCTCCGACGGTGCTGCGGCGACGCACCGGGACGGCGTGGACGAGGTCGTCGAGCTCCACGGCGCGCTGGTGACCCCGGCGTTCGTCGACGCGCACGTGCACACCACGCCCACCGGGCTGGCCCTCACCGGCCTGGACCTCACCGGCGCGCCCAGCCTGGCGGCCGCGCTCGAGGCGCTGGCCCGGTTCAGCCGGCAGCGCCGCGGCGTGGGGGTCCTGCTCGGCCACGGCTGGGACGAGACCGCCTGGCCGGAGGGCCGCGCGCCGACCCGCGGTGAGCTCGACCGCGCCAGCCACGGCGGGGTCGTCTACCTCACGCGGATCGACGTGCACTCCGCGGTGGCGTCGTCGGCGCTGCTCGCGGCCGTGCCTGGGCTGGCGGCGCTGCCCGGCTTCGACCCCGACGGGCTGCTGCGCCGCGACGCCCACCACGCCGCCCGGGCGGCGGCGCTGGCCGGGGTCACCCCGGCGCTGCGGGCGGCCGCGCAGCGGGCCACCCTGGCCCGGGCGGCCGAGCTGGGCATCGGCGCCTACCACGAGCTCGGTGGTCCGGAGATCTCCTCCGCCGCGGACTTCGCCGAGGTGCTCGCGGCCGCGACCGCGGCGCCCGGCCCGGACGTCGTCGGCTACTGGGGGGAGCTCGGCGGGGTCGAGCGGGCCCGCGAGCTCGGCGCGCTGGGCGCTGCCGGCGACCTCTTCGCCGACGGGGCGATCGGCTCCCGCACCGCATACCTGCGCACCGTCTACCGCGACGCCGACACCACCGGGCACGGCTACCTCACCGCCGCCGAGGTCCGCGACCACGTCGTCGCCTGCACCCGGGCCGGGCTGCAGGCCGGCTTCCACGTCATCGGCGACGGCGCCACCGACGTGGTGGTCGCCGGGCTGGCCGAGGCCGCCGTCGTCGTCGGCGTGGGCGCGCTGCGCGCCGCCCGGCACCGTCTGGAGCACCTGGAGATGCCCGACGCCGCCCACCTGGCCGAGCTCGCCCGGCTGGGCGTCTTCGCCAGCGTGCAGCCGGTGTTCGACGCGCTGTGGGGCGGCACGGACGGGATGTACGCCGGGCGGCTCGGCCCGGAGCGGGCGCACGGGATGAACCCGTTCGCCGCGATGACCCGGGCCGGCATCCCCCTCGCGCTGGGCTCGGACTCCCCGGTGACGCCGATGGGTCCCTGGCAGGCCGTCCGCGCCGCCGCCTTCCACCGCACCCCGGAGTCCCGGATCACCGTCCGGGCCGCGTTCTCCGCCCACACCCGTGGGGGGTGGCGGGCTGCGGGTGTCGACGACGCCGGCGTGCTCGCCCCCGGTCAGCCGGCGTCGTACGCGGTCTGGGCCGCCGGTGACCTGGTCGTGCAGACCCCGGACGACCGGGTGGCCGCCTGGTCCACCGACCCCCGCGCGGGGGTGCCCGGACTGCCCGACCTCAGCCCCGGCCGCGACCTGCCGCAGTGCCTGCGCACGGCCGTGCGCGGGCGTGTCGTCTACACCCGTGAGGGAGCGTTCGCATGAGCCCCCGCCGCACCCGGCTCGCGCTGGACCCGGTCGTCGTCCGCAAGGCACGCGCCCTGGCCCGACGGGCCGGCGCCCCCGTCGTGAAGCTGGCCCGGACGCACACCACGGTGTCGGTGGAGCGGGCCGTGCTGCGCCTGGCGGGCCTGCAGGGCGCCGACGTCGAGGGCATCCCCTGGGCGAACCGGCTCGTCGACGCCGTCCGCGCCGACTGCGGCCTCGAGCACGGCGTGGCGCTGCCGGTGTGGGACGCGCTGCTGCGCGACGGGGCCCCCGACCTCGCGGTGCTCGCCCAGAAGGCGGCTGCCGGCGCGGTGACGTTCCGGGTCCCGGAGGGCCGCCCCGCCGCCCGCGCCGCCCGGGCCGCCACCGCCGCGGCCCGCAGGGGGATCGCCCGGATCGACGCCAACCGGGCCACCCGGGACCGGCTGCTTCGCCGCTACGGCGACCCGCCCAAGCCCTGGGTGTACCTCATCGTCGCCACCGGCGACATCGAGGAGGACATTCCGCAGGCCCAGGCGGCCGCGCGCGAGGGCGCCGACATCATCGCGGTCATCCGCTCGACCGGGCAGTCGCTGCTCGACTACGTGCCGGAGGGGGCCACCCGGGAGGGCTTCGCCGGCACGTACGCGACCCAGGAGAACTTCCGGCTCATGCGGGCCGCCCTGGACGACGTCAGCAAGCAGCTGCGCCGCTACGTCCGGCTCACCAACTACGCGTCCGGGCTGTGCATGCCGGAGATCGCCACGCTGGCCGGCCTCGAACGGCTTGACATGATGCTCAACGACTCGATGTACGGGATCCTCTTCCGCGACATCAACCCGATCCGCACCTTCGTCGACCAGCGGTTCTCCCGCCAGGTGCACGCCCGCGCCGGCATCGTCATCAACACCGGCGAGGACAACTACCTCACCACCGCGGACGCCGTCGAGGCCGCGCACACCGTCACCGTCAGCCAGCTGCTCAACGAGTACTTCGCCCGGGAGGCGGGGCTGCCGGACGAGCAGATCGGCCTCGGCCACGCCTTCGAGATCAACCCCGACCTGCCGGACTCGTTCCGGCTGGAGCTGGCCCACGCCCTGCTCGCCCGCGAGCTCTTCCCCGACGCGCCCCTGAAGTGGATGCCGCCGACGAAGCACATGACCGGCGACATCTTCCGCGGCTACCTGCTGGACGGCTTCTTCAACCTGGCGGGGGCCATGACCGGCCAGTCGATCCTGCTCGTCGGCATGATGACCGAGGCCGTCGTGACCCCGTGGCTGTCCGACCGGGACCTCGCCCTGCAGAACGTCCGCTACGTCTTCAACGCGGCCGGACGGCTCGGGGAGGACTTCGTGCCCGCGCCGGACGGGTTCATCGTCCGGCGCGCCCACCAGGTGCTCGCCGAGGCGGTGGACCTGCTCGAGCGGATCGTCGACGACGGACTGCTCGACGCGATCGGGGACGGCACCTTCGGGCTCATGCGGCGACCCGCCGACGCGGGCAAGGGCCTCGACGGCGTGGTGCGGCACGCCCCCGGCTACCTCAACCCGGCGACCGACATCCTCGAGGGGAGGGCGTGACCGTGGCCGACCACCCGACGCACCGCCAGATCGTGCGTCCCTACGGCGACACCACCGGCGACGGCATGGTGCAGCTGTCGTTCACCCTGCCGCTGCCGCACGACAAGCGCGCCGAGGGGGCCGCGCTGCAGCTGGCCGGCAAGATGGGCCTGGACCCGGCGCTGCTCGTCCACGCCAAGGCCATGGGACCGGACTTCACGTTCTTCGTCGTCTACGGCCGGGTCCACCACCTCGTCGACGTGGACAAGGTGCAGGTGCTGGAGCGGGAGTTCCCGCTGCTGTCGGCCAAGGAGGTCAACGCGGCGATCCGCGCCGGCCTGAAGCGGCGGCTGGTCGTCGTGGGGGCCTGCATCGGCACCGACGCGCACACGGTCGGCATCGACGCGATCCTCAACATCAAGGGCTTCGCGGGGGAGAAGGGGCTGGAGTACTACTCCGAGATCACGGTGCGCAACCTCGGCGCGCAGGTCCTCGTCCCTGACCTCGTCGAGCGGGCCCGGGCGGAACGGGCGGACGCCGTCCTCGTCTCCCAGGTGGTCACCCAGCGCGACGCCCACCTGCACAACGTCCGGGAGATGTCCGCGGCTTTCCGCGAGGCCTACCCGGCCGGCACCGCGCCACTGCTCGTGGTCGGCGGGCCGCGCTTCGACGAGACGATGGCCGGCGAGCTGGGCGTCGACCGGATCTTCGGCAAGGGCACCACCCCGGGCGAGGTGGCCAGCTACCTCGTCCACGCGCTCGTCACCACCGACGGCCACCGCAGGAGGGCCTCATGACCGACCAGCCGGCCGACCCCCGGGTGGGTCTCAGCGTCACCCACCGCCGGTACGTGCCCTACGCGCACGCGCACTACGGGGGCAACCTCGTCGACGGCGCCTACGTGCTCGGCCTGTTCGGCGACGTGGCCACCGAGCTGTGCATCCGCACCGACGCCGACGAGGGGCTGTTCGCCAGCTACGACGACGTCCAGTTCCGGGCCCCCGTGCAGGCCGGCGACGTCCTCGAGGTCACCGCGACGCTCACCCGGGTCGGCCGGCGCAGCCGAGGCATGGCGTTCGAGGCGCGGGTGGTCTGCCGGGCGCGGCCGGACCGGTCCCCGTCCGCGGCGGAGGTGCTCGCCGAGCCGGTCGTCTGCACGACCGCCGCCGGCACCGTCGTGGCGCCCGGCTGAGTCCGACACGCCGCGGGACCAAGGACCCGAACTTCTCCGAACCCGTTGACAGCGTCGGCGTGGCCCCGGGTAGGTTGCTTCGCGGTCACCTGACGGGCCTGGACGCCGCGCCCCGCCACAGTCGCGGAGGCGCCCCAGGACCGGGGCGGCCGACGATGGAGAGGACCCGGCCGTCCAGTAGACAACGGCTCGGCGACCGCAGCCCGCGGTCATCGTGCCGGTCCGAAGGGCAGGCCGGGTCCTCTGCTGTCTAGGCTGCCGCGGTGAGCCAGGTGAGCGCAGCGGCGCCGACCGGGCTGCGCCGCCGGTGGCTCGTCCGGCTGCCGGCCGCGGTCGGCCTGGGCCTGCTGCTGGCCCTGGCCTTCCCGCCGTACGGGGCCTGGTGGCTCGCCGTGCCCGCCGTGGCGGCCGCGACCCTGCTGGTCCGCGGCCTGCCCGGCGGGCCGGCGGCAGTGGTGGGCCTGGCGTTCGGCACGGCCTTCTTCGCCCTGCTGCTGCGCTGGCTGCTCGTCATCGGCCCCGACGCCTGGCTGCTGCTGTCGGTCGTCCAGGGCGGCTACGTGGCCGGGCTGTTCGCGGGGCTGGCCGTCGTCCAGCGGCTGCCCGGGTGGCCGGTGTGGACCGCGGCGCTGTGGGTCGCCGCGGAGGCGGTGCGCGCCACCGTGCCGTTCGGTGGGTTCCCCTGGGGCCGGCTGGCCTTCGCCCAGGCCGACGCCCCGTTCGGCCCCCTGGTGGCGCTGGGCGGCACCCCGCTGGTGACGTTCGCCGTCGCGCTCGCCGCCGGGGCCCTGGCCTGGGGTGCCCGCGCCGCGGCGGCCCGGCGGCCGGTGCCGGCGCTGGCCGCGCTGGCCGCCGTGGCCGCGCCCGCCCTGGTCGGGCTGCTGGTCCCGCTGCCGACCCAGGGCCGCGCGGCGGTGGCCGCCGTCGTCCAGGGCGACGTGCCGCGGGCCGGGCTCGACGCGTTCGGCCAGCAGGCGGCGGTGCTGCGCAACCACGTCGACGCCACGCTCGCCCTCGCCGACGACGTCGCCGCGGGCGGGGTGCCCCAGCCGGAGCTGGTCGTGTGGCCGGAGAACGCCACCGACATCGACCCCTACGCCAGCGCGTCCGCGGCCGCGCTGATCCAGGACGCCGTCGACGCGGTCGCGGCGCCCACGCTGGTCGGCGCCGTCGTGACCAACCCCGACGACCCGTCGACGGTGCTCAACCTGGGCATCGTCTGGGCGCCCGGCACCGGACCGGGGGAGTCCTACGCCAAGCGGCACCCGGTGCCGTTCGGTGAGTACCTGCCCTTCCGCGACCTGCTCAGCCGGTTCGTCACCCGGTTCGAGCGCATCCCGCGGGACTTCGCCGCCGGCGACGAGCCGGGGGTGCTCGCCCTCGGCCCGGCCCGCGCGGGCGTCGTCATCTGCTTCGAGGTCGCCTACGACGGGGTGGTCCGCGACACCGTGCGCGGTGGGGGGGACCTGCTGGTCGTCCAGACGAACAACGCCACCTACGGCCGCACCGGGCAGCCGGAGCAGCAGCTGGCGATGTCCCGGCTGCGGGCGATGGAGCACGGGCGCACCGTGCTGGTGGCCGCCACCAGCGGGCTGTCGGCCGTCATCACCCCCGACGGCGAGGTGGTGGCCGGCTCGGCCGAGTTCGAGCAGTGGACGGCGGTCCGCCCGGTCGCGCTGCGGACGGCGCTCTCCCCGGCGAGCCGGGCGGGTCCGTGGCCGGAGGCCGTTCTCGCTACCCTCGGGGTCGCAGCGTGCGCCGTCGCCGCGCTGCGCCGCCGCCAGGAGAGGAGCCCCGCCGCCCCATGACCGAGACCCGCGCGGCACGGCCGCCGCTGGGCCGGGTGCTGGTGGTGATCCCCACCTACGACGAGGTGGAGAACCTGCCGCGGATCGTCGCCCGGGTGCGCGCCGCGGTCCCCGCCGCCGACGTCCTCGTCGCCGACGACAACAGCCCCGACGGCACCGGTGCGGTCGCCGACCGGCTGGCCGGCGACGACGACCACGTGCACGTCCTGCACCGCAGGGGGAAGGAGGGGCTCGGCGCGGCCTACCTGGCCGGCTTCGCCTGGGCCCTGGACCGGGACTACGGCGTCGTCGTCGAGATGGACGCCGACGGCTCGCACCGGCCGGAGGACCTGCCGCGGATGCTGCTGGCGCTGGAGGACGCCGACCTGGTCCTGGGGTCGCGCTGGGTGCCCGGGGGCTCGGTCGTCAACTGGCCCCGGCGGCGGCTGCTGCTCTCCCGCGGCGGCAACACCTACGCCCGCCTGGCACTGGGGGTGGGCATCCGGGACATCACCGGCGGGTACCGGGCGTTCCGGCGGCACGCCCTGGAGGTGCTCGACCTGTCGGAGGTCGCCTCCCAGGGCTACTGCTTCCAGGTGGACCTGGCCTGGCGCGCCGTGCGCGCCGGCCTCACCGTCCGCGAGGTGCCCATCACCTTCGTCGAGCGCGAGCTCGGCACGAGCAAGATGAGCGGCTCGATCGTCCGCGAGGCACTCGTGCGCGTGACGCAGTGGGGCATCAGCAGTCGCCTCGCCCGGCTGCGCGGACGGGGCTGAGCACCGGTGCTGCGTCTGGTCCTGCTGCTGCTCCTCGTCGTCGCACCGATCGGGGAGCTGTGGGTCGCCGTCCAGGTCGCCCAGGCCGTGGGACCGGGGTGGACCCTGCTCGCGCTGGCCGCGGCCACCCTGCTCGGCATCTGGGTGATGCGCATCGCCGGGGCGTCCTGGTGGGGGGCGCTGCGGGCCGGCCGCCTGGAGGGCCGGCTGCCCGACGGGCGGGAGGTGGCCGACGCCGGGCTGATGTTCCTCGCCGGGCTGCTGCTGTTCCTGCCCGGCTTCGTCTCCGACGGCGTCGGCCTGGTGCTGCTCGTCCCGCCGGTCCGCGACGGCGTCCAGCACGTGGTCACCCGCTGGTTCACCCGACGCTTCACCGCGGTCACCGGCCCCGGCGGAACGACGATCTGGACCCGCTCCAGCGAGGTGATCCGCGGCGAGGTCGTCCGCGACGACGTCCCGCCGGAGGGTGGCCGGCCGCCGGCGCTGCCGCCGGGGGAGTAGCGGCCCGGGTCAGGCGGTCTTGCGGTGGTCGTCGTGCTTGCTCCCTGGACCGCCGCTGCCGCGCAGCAGCGTGAGGCGCTCGGTGAGCAGCTCCTCGAGGTCGTCGACGGTGCGCCGCTCGAGCAGCATGTCCCAGTGGGTGCGCGGCCGCCGGCCGGCCTTGGCCTCCGGCAGCTCACCGTCGCGGCGCAGCGCGATCGCCCCGCAGGTGCGGCACTCCCACGTCGCGGGGACGTCCGCCTCGGCCGCGAAGGGGACGGTCACCTCGTGGCCGTGCGGGCAGTCGTAGACGACCGGCTGACGCGGCGCCAGCTCCACGCCCTCATCGGTCTCGTAGCTGACCGCACCGAGCCGGGTCCCCCGCAGGGCCTCGCCCATGGTTCCAGCCTCCTTCAGGCCTGCCTTGGACACAGAACGTCCGAGCCGCCCCGAGGATTCCCGGAGGGGCGCGGCGGTACTCCCGGGTTCACCCGGGCGGGGGAACGGTCAGACGACCGCGGGCACCGTGTTGCCGGCCTCGAGGATGCCCCGGCGGACGTCCACCCGGGACAGCACGAGCGCCCCGGCCACGAAGAACACGACCAGGCCGACGATCGCCAGCCGGTACGACCCGGTGACCTGCAGCGTCGCGGTGATGAGCAGCGAGCCGATCATGGACGTGGCCCGGTCGCTGATCTCGTACAGGCCGAAGTACTCGGCCTCCCGCCCGAGCGGGATGAACTGGGAGAACAGCGAGCGGGACAGCGCCTGCGACCCGCCGAGCACGACGCCGATGGCCGCGGCCAGGACGTAGAACTGCACCGCGGAGCCGGCGGGCAGCACCGCGGCGTAACGGTCCGCTTGGCGCCGGCCCGCTGGGCCACCCGGCCCAGGGCGAGCGCCCCGCCGAACGCGACGACCTGGACGAGCAGGATCGCCAGGATCAGGACGTCCTGGTCGAGGTCGAGCTCCTCGGTGCCGTAGGTCGCCGAGAACGCGATGGCCGCCTGGATCCCGTCGTTGTAGAGCAGGTACGCGACGAGGAACAACACCGTCTGCCGGTAGCCGAACAGGTCCCGGACCGTGCCGGCGAGCTGGCGGAACCCGGCGCCGAGCGCGCCGCCGTCGGCGGGGACCAGGTGCACCGGCGGGCGGTCGACCAGGCGGCGCAGCGGGATCAGGGCGAACAGCGCCCACCACAGCCCGGCGGACAGCAGGCTGATCCGGACCGCCATCCCCTCGGAGACGCCGAACGAGTCCCGCAACGTGTACAGCACGAGGTTCAGCACGAGCAGGATCGCCCCGCCGGCGTAGCCCAGCGCCCAGCCGCGGGCCGAGACGGCGTCCCGGTCGTCGGGGCCGGCGATCTCGGGCAGGAAGGCGTTGTAGACGACGATCGAGGCCCCGAACGCGACGTTGGCGACGACCAGCAGGAACCCGCCCAGCAGGAACCGGTCCCCCTCGACGAGGTACATGAGCATCGTGGCGCCGGCGCCGGCGTAGGCGAACAGCGCGAGCAGCCGGCGCTTGCTCGGTGCCCGGTCGGCGAGCGCACCGACCACCGGCAGCACGAGCAGCTGCAGGAACACCGACAGCGTGATCATCGCCGGGAACCAGGCCGAGGCGCGCACCGAGAACCCGAGCACCTCCACGAACCCGTCGGCGCCGGCGGCGTTCTCGGTGACGTCGGTGAGGTAGGGGCCGAGGAAGACCGTGACCACGGACGTCGAGAACGTCGACGCCGCCCAGTCGTAGAAGTACCAGCCGCGGCGCTCCCGCCGCAGCGACTGCTCGTCGACGGTGGATGCGGTCACGCGCGCAGCCTAGGGGAGGGGAGGGTCCCAGACCCCGCGTCGCTGCAGCACCTCGCGCAGGACGAGGGGCCGGTCGGTCATCACGCCGTCCACCCCGAGGTCGAGCAGGCGGTGCATCTCGGCG
>JALOLN010000186.1 GCA_025455945.1 Actinomycetes bacterium | reverse complement strand
GTGGACGAAAGCGCTGGTCAGGACGGGTGCGCCGCCAGGGACTCGAACCCCGAACCCGCGGATTAAGAGTCCGCTGCTCTGCCAGTTGAGCTAGCGGCGCGAGGGCGCCAGGCTAGCAGGCGGCCGACTCCGCGGTGAAATCCGCCCGCTGCGCACTGGGTGGCCCGGCCAGCTCCCGACGCACGTCGTCGGCGACGGCCTCGCGGCGGAGGATCTCCCGCGACGGCGGACCGGCCGGGTCAGCGAGGTCGGCGAGCAGAGTGAGGGGGACGCCGGCGCGCAGCCAGGCCATGACGCGATCCGAGGGGGGAATCACAGCCATGTGATTCGGCACCTCAGCACCCCGACTTGAGCCAGACTTCTCGCCGTGCACGAGCCGTACCGCTACGTCGCCGACGTCCGCTACTTCGAAAGCGACGCCCAGGGCGTCGTGTTCAACATGTGGTACCTCGGGTACCTCGACGAGGCCATGACCGGCTACCTCGAGCACGTCGGCCTCTCGTACGGGGAGCTCTCCGACGACGGCCTCGACTTCCAGCTCGTCCGCACCGAGGTGGACTGGGCCGACAGCCTGCGCTTCGGCGACCGGTACGAGGTGGCCGTGCGCACCGAGGCCCTCGGCCGGACCAGCGTCACCTTGTCCTTCGACGTCTCCGCGGACGGCCGCGCGGTGGCCAAGGCGCGCACGGTCTACGTCGTCGTGGGTACCGACGGCTCGGGCGCCCGCGAGCTCACCGACCGCATCCGGCTCGCCCTCTCACTCGGCTGACGGCGTCCGGGCGGGCACGTCACTCCGGCGCCTCCTGGGGCCGTTGCGCAGACCAGGTCCCGGCGGACAGGCCGAAGTCGATGGCCAGGTTCGCCCCGGTGATCGGCGCCGCCTCGGGCTGGGCGAGGTACCAGACCAGCTCGGCCACCTCGTCGGCGAGCACGAACCGTGCCGTGCTGCCCTGCGGGTACCCGGCGAGCAGCCGCCGCAGGTAGCCGGCTGGGTCACTGTCCCCGAAGGACTCCGCCTGGGCGCGCAGCATCGGGGTGTCGATGTCGCCGGGGCAGACGGCGTTCACCCGGACCCCGCGCGGCGCCAGCTCGAGGGCGAGGGCCTTGGTGAGGATCGACACCGCGCCCTTGCTCGCGCAGTAGACCGCCGCCCCCGCGTTGCCCTGGACGCCGGCGTCGCTGCTGAGGTTGACGACGCACCCGTGGGCGCGGGCGAGGTGCGGGATCGCGGCTGCGGTGACGAAGTACAGGCCCTTGAGGTTGACCCCGAGGACCCGGTCGAAGTCCGCCTCGAGGGTGTCCTCGGTGGGACCCTCCGTCCACACGCCAGCGGCGTTGACCAGGCAGTCCAGGCGTCCGGTCGCCTCGACCGTGGCGGCGACGACCCCTCGGCAGCGGGCGACGTCGCAGAGGTCCGCCGGCAGGGCGGCCACCGCTCCGGCCGAGTCGGCGGTGCGCCGGGCCCCGACCGCGTCGACGTCGGTGACGACGACGTCCCAGCCACCCTCGGCGAACCGGTGCGCGACCGCGGTGCCGACACCGCCGGCCGCGCCGGTGACGAGCACGGTCGGTTGCAGGCTGCCCGCTGCGCTGTCGTCCGCGGCGAGGCTCACGGCCGGCTCAGCCGACCAGCTCGCGGACGGCGTCGGCGAACACGGCGGTGTGCGTGTCGACGTCCGACGCGCTCGTGGCGGGGCACATCAGCGCCATGTTGTGGAAGGGGGTCATGAGGATCCCGCGGTTGAGGGCGTAGAGGTGCAGGTACTCGTCGAGCTCGTCGTCGCCCGCGGCGGCCGCCGCGCTGCCCGTGCGCGGCGCGGGCCGCGAGAACCGGTACTCGGTCCGGGCGCCGAGCTGGCTGACCGACCACGGCAGGTCGTACGCGTCGACGGTGGCCCGGACGCCGGCGGTGAAACGGGTGGCGAGGTCGATCATCGGCGGGAACACCTCGTCGGTGAGCACCTCGCCCAGCGTTGCACGCATCGCGGCCGTCGACAGCGCGTTGCCCGCCAGGGTCCCGCCGACCCCGCCGACGTCCACGAGGTCGGCCTCGGGGTGGCGCCGGACGGCGTCGGCGACGGCCTCGGTGATGCCGTAGGCCCCCGAGGGGACCCCGCCACCGATCGACTTGCCGATGACGAAGAGGTCCGGCTGCAGACCCCACGCCTGCGTGCACCCGCCCGGCCCGGCGCTGATCGTGTGCGTCTCGTCGATCAGCAGCAGCGCGCCGTGACGCGTCGCCAGGTCGCGCAGCCCCTCGAGGAACCCCGGCTCCGGCAGCACGATGCCGATGTTGGTCAGCGCCGGCTCGGTGACGACCACGGCGACGTCGCCGTGCGCGAGCGCCCGCTCGACGCTGTCGAGGTCGTTGAACTCGGCGGCCCGGGTCGTCTGGTCGACGGGGACGGGCGCGCCGACGTTGCCGGGTCGCAGCCGCGTGGTGCCGTCCTCGGCCAGCACGGCGAAGGTCTCGTCGACGCTGCCGTGGTAGGAGTACGAGAACGCCAGCACCTTGGGCTTGCCGGTGACCATGCGGGCGAGCCGGATCGCCCAGCGGTTGGCGTCGGTGGCGGTGAGGCTGAACGACCACAGCGGCAGGCCGAACCGCCGGGTCAGCTCCGCGGCCACCCACTCGGCGTCCTCGGTCGGCAGCATGGCGGTGACGCCGCCGAGGGCACCGAGCCGACGCTGCACCGCGGCCAGCGTGGCGTCGGGGGAGTGCCCGGCCATCGCCCCGGTGTCGCCGAGGGCGAAGTCGACGTAGGAGTGTCCGTCGACGTCGGTGACCCGGTTGCCCTTGGCGCCGTCCAGGTACAGCGGGAAGCCTCCCGCCCACTTGGCCATCCAGGTCATCGGGACCCGGCCGAAGAGGTGCTCGGCACCGTCGAAGAGCGCCCGGGAGCGGGGGTTCGCGGCGATGTGCGCCGACCGCTCGCGCTCGAGCAGCGAAGCGAGCCGGTGACGGTCGACGATGGTCATGGCGGGGACCACGTCACTTGCCGGTGATCGCGGTGAGCCTGCCGTCGGCGACCGCCTCCTGGAGGGCTGCGTAGTCCTTCTCGTTCTGGTCGGCGTAGGCCTCTGCGAACTCCACGACCGCGCGGTCGAAGACGTCCCCGGCGCCCAGGTACGACGCGATCGCGACCCGGTCGCCGGATCGGGCGTGCGCGCGGGCCAGCGTCCAGCCGCACAGCTGGCCGTAGATGGCCAGGCCCCGGGGCCGCAGCGTCTCGATGTCCGCCGAGGCCTTCCAGTCACGCAGCTGCCGGACATAGAAGTCGCGGTCCTTGCCGTCGATTCCGGTGACCTTCTGCCAGCCGAGGAAGATGTCGCTGCTGGCCTGCATGAGCCGCTGCCCTGCCACCACCCGCTGAGCGGAGCTGGTGTACTCGCTGCGGCCGACGAACTCCTCGAGCACCGAGGGCTGCGCCTCCTTCATCTGCAGGATGAGGGGGTCCTCGTCGTCGCGGCCCAGGAACAGCGCGACCCAGGCGCGGGTGCCGACGCTGCCGACGCCGACGACCTTGCGGGCCATGTCGACCATGCGGAACTCCTCGAGCAGGTGGCGGCGGTCGCTCGTCAGGGTCCGGCGGTAGGAGCGGATCAGGGTGCGCAGGCGGGCCAGGAGCTCGTCGGCCTGGACGTCAGGCAGGAGCTGCGTGATCGGCACGATCAGGGGCGGCTGGCTGACGAACCGCGGACCGTCGGGTGTCTGCTGGGTCAGCTTGCTGAACGCCTGCATGGAGTCACGGGTGCGGGCCTTGGCCAGGTTCGACTCGACGCGCTTCACGGCGGTCTTGTCCGCCCTGTCGCGGATGTCCCTCAGGATCGATTCCGCGTCGAGGTGGGAGTACCAGACGTCGAGGTTCCGTGCGGCGGCGAACTCCGCCATTCCCTCGCGGTAGGCGCCCACCGTGGTGCGGACGGTCTGTGCCTGGTCCGCGGCGGAGAAGCCCTTCTCCCGGGCGGCGATGGCGAAGCTGGCGGCGAGCCGCTTGACGTCCCACTCCCACGGGCCGGGCAGCGTCTCGTCGAAGTCGTTGATGTCGAAGGTCATCCGCCGCTCCGGGGTGGCGAAGACCCCGAAGTTGGACAGGTGGGCGTCGCCGCACACCTGGGCCCGCAGACCGGAGGTCGGCGTCCCGGCGAGGTCGGCCGCCATGATGAGCGCGGCCCCGCGGAAGAAAGCGAACGGCGAGACGAGCATCCGGCCGTACCGGATGGGCACGAGCTCAGGAACGCGGGTGGCCGCCTGCCGTTCGAGCAGCGAGATCGGGTCCAGCCTCCCCGGGCCCGGCTCGAACATGGCGTGGCTGGACCGGGGGACCTCCTTGCGGGCGGCACGGCCCCGCTGGGCCCGCTCGGCGACGGTCAGGTGGGGGACCTTCGAGGGGCGCCGGTACCTCGGCTGCTCGCCCTGCGGCGGCACGATCTGCGCAGTCATGATCGGACTCTAGGACCTCGTGCCTGGTGCCCGGGAGGGAAGGCGGAACGTCGTCCGAGCCGGCACACGGCGCAGCGTGCGGCCCGGCCGGCACGCTGCGCCGCGCGGCGACGTCAGTTGTCGGGTGAGTCCACCGACGCGGCGC
>JALOLN010000185.1 GCA_025455945.1 Actinomycetes bacterium | reverse complement strand
GCCGACGGACCTGCCGATGGCTGCGGGGTCTTCTGCGACATCGACGCGGACGACGACAGGGACGCCATTCGGGGGGCGATCCTGATCCCGGGTGACGGCTTCCAGGGGCCGCCGGGGTTGCGGACCGAGGCCGCGACCTGCGTCGGGTGCTCGTGGCAGACCGCGCCGTGGTGCCTCGACGCGGAGCCCGGTGGCGACACCATGTGCCTCGGCGCACTGATCGGCTGCCCGGTCGGGAGCGAGCGGTACGCACTGTTCCTCCGGCGGCCCGGGGAACCCACCTACACGAGGGTGGGCTCCTTCTGCCGTGGTCCCGGCCAGCCGCTCACCCCCTCCGAGCTCGTCCCAGAGGTCCGCGACCGGTTCATCGAGTACCTCCCACCGCAGGCGCCCTCGTACCAGCCGGTGGGTGGCGCCCTGGTGAACCTGGCCGCGGTCTTCTCGGCCGGGCAGGCCGGGGGCATCGGCCGCCCCACCTTCGACCTGGCGGGGTTCGAGATCGCGCTCACGGCCGAGGCCGCGTGGCGGTGGGACTTCGCCGACGGCCCGGTCGAGGTGTTCGCCGTCCCAGGTGGCCCATACCCCGACACCGACGTCAGCCACGTCTACCGCACACCGGGGCAGCGGACGGTCACCGTGACCACGGTCTGGGACGGTGACTTCACCGTGGACGGCCTGGGGCCGTTCCCCGTCGAGGGCCCGCCGGTGACCCAGACCGCCGCCCTGCCCGTGCTGGTCCGGGAGGCGCGCGCGGAGCTGGTCGACGGCTGAGGCCGACTGCTCCGTGCCCGTGCGGCGACTGCCGCGGCCGGACTTCGTGGGGGAGGGGGCGCACCGACGAGAGCCGGAGTACCCTCGCGGCCACGGCGTCCTGGAGGGAGTGCGATGACGACGATCGTGGTCGGGTACGTCTCGAGACCGGAGGGTCGTGCTGCGCTGCGCGTCGGCGTCGCAGAGGCCAAGCTGCGAGGCGCCCGGTTGCTCGTCGTGAACTCGACCAAGGGCGGCCAGCAGGTGGATGTGGGGGACGCCGCCGCGGTGGGAGAAGAGCTGGACGCCATCCGCCAGGAGCTCGCCCAGACCGGCCTGGACTTCGAGGTGCGCGAGCTGGCCCGGGGCGAGGAGGTGTCCGAGGACATCATCTCCGTGGCCGAGGAGTCCGACGCGACGTTCATCGTCATCGGGCTGCGCCGCCGCACCCCGGTCGGCAAGCTCATCATGGGCAGCCACGCGCAGCGCATCCTGCTCGACGCCAGCTGCCCCGTGCTGGCCGTGAAGGCCGGCCCCGAGGACGAGGCCTGACGCGTCATCGTGCCGACGTCGCCCACCCTCAAACTCGCCCTCGACAGCGACGCTGACGCCCTGCTCTCCCGCGACCCCTTCGCGCTCCTCACGGGCATGCTGCTCGACCAGCAGATCCCGATGGAGCGCGCCTTCGCGGGGCCGCGGGTGCTGGCGGAGCGCCTGGGCACCCCTCGGCGCCTGGATCCGCTCCAGATCGCGGAGTACCCCCCGGAGGAGTTCGCCGCCCTCATGGCGGGTCCCCCCGCCGTGCACCGCTTCCCCGCGTCCATGGCCGGTCGTGTGCAGGCGCTGGCCCGGGAGGTCGCGACGACCTATGACGGTGACGCCGCTGCGGTGTGGTCGGGCGTCACCACTGGGGCGCAGCTGCTCCAGCGGCTGCGCGCCCTCCCGGGGTTCGGCGAGCAGAAGGCTCGAATCTTCCTGGCGCTGCTGGGCAAGCAGCTCGGTGTGCGCCCCCGCGGCTGGCGAGAGGCCGCAGGCCCGTACGGGGAGGAGGGCAGCCGCCGCAGCGTTGCCGACGTCGTGGACGCCGTGTCGCTGGCGGAGGTGCGCTCCTACAAGCAGGCGATGAAGCGCGCGGCCAAGGCCGCCCAGGAGTGAGCGCGTCGCCCGCTGCCGAACCCGCGCCGTGGGCCGATCCGTTGTTCCTCGAGCGGCTGGTCCAACTGGCGCCCCTCGCTTTCGCGTTCCACTCGGCCGACCTGCGCTACCGGCGGGTCAACCAGGCGATGGCGAGCCTAGACGGCGTCGCCGTCGAGGACCACCTGGGGCGGCGCCCCGCAGAGGTGCTGGGCAGCGTGGTCGGCGGAGCCGTGGAGGCGGTGCTCCAGCAGGTCCTGGCCGCGGATGCCGCCGTCGTCGACCCCGACTTCCGTCCGACCGGCAGCGACCGTGACCCCGCCGGCCGCGCCTTCGAGACCGCCTGGTTCCCCGTGCACGACGCCGCCGGCGAGATCGTCGGCGTCGCCGTCCTGGCCAGTGACGTCACCGCCCGCCGGGACGCCGAGCGTCAGGCGCAGCGGGGCCGCGAGCGCACCGAGCGGCTGCTCGAGGCCAGCCAGCGCCTGGCCACCGCCCTCACCGTGGCCGAGGTGGTGCGGGTGGCCGCCGACTTCGGGGTGCGCGCTGAGGGAGCGCAGCGCATCGGCACCAGCGACCCGGCGGGCGGCGTCCCGGACGACCCGGCGGAGCGGGCGATGCGCGAGGCCCTGGCCAGCCAGTGCGCCCTCGCGCTGGAGCGCGCCCGGCTCTTCGAGCGTGAGCAGCAGGCGGCGGTCTCGCTGCAGCGCACCCTGCTGCCGGCCCGGCTGCCCCAGGTGGATGGGCTGGGGCTGGCTGCGCGGTACCGGCCGGCGCTGGCCGGGACCCAGGTCGGCGGTGACTGGTATGACGCCTTCCTGCTGCCCGACGGGCGGGTTGCGGCTTCGCTGGGCGACGTCATGGGCAAGGGCCTGGTGGCGGCTGCCGGGATGGGCCGGGTGCGGACCGCGGTGCGTGCCCTAGCGCTGGCCGACCCCGACCCGACCGCCGTGCTCGCCGGGCTGGACCGGTTCAGCGGCAGCGAGGACGGCGACGAGCTCACCACGCTCGTCTACCTGGTCGTGGACGCCCAGACGGGTGTGGTCGACGCGGGCGACGCCGGTCACCTGCCGCTCGTCCACCTCACGGCGGCCGGCGAGGCTCGGCTGGTCGACACCGGCCCGGAGACCACGCCGGTGGGGGTGCCGGAGCCGCGCTTCGCGACCTGCGTCCGGCTGGACCCCGGTGACACCCTGCTGGCGTTCACGGACGGCCTGGTCGAGGTCCGGGGGGAAGCCCTCGACGACGGCCTGCGGGCGCTCGTCGAGGCCCTCGCCGGGGCCAGCGCGCGGGGGCTGGACGAGGTCGTCGAGGGCTTGGTGGAGGACTTCGCGGTGCGCCGTGGGGGAGACGACGACGTCACCGCCCTGGCCATCCGGCGTCACCCGGCGGCTCGGGAATGACCCGACGAATTACAATGTTCACCCTCGGCGCGGCCGACAGGGCAGCCGACCCCCACCCGCTCGATGAGAGGGCCTCCGTATGACCAAGTCCGTTGCCGCGTCGTCGTCCCGTGCGACGGCCTCGGCGTCGGTGCCGAGCGCGAAGGCGGCGACGAAGAAGGCAACGGCCAAGCCCGCCACGCTCAAGGCGGCCAAGCCGGAGAAGCCCGAGAAGGTCGAGAAGACGGAGAAGGCGGAGCGGACGGCACCGGCCAAGAAGGCTCCGGCGGCCAAGGCGACGGCGAAGCCGGCCAAGGCGGTCAAGGCGGCAGCGAAGGCCGCCCCGACGAAGGCGCCCACGAAGGCGGCGGCGGCGACGCACACCCCGACTGCCAAGAAGGCGGCGACGCCAGCCAAGCAGGGGGCGTCAAGGGCCCCCGCCACGGCGAAGAAGGCGGCGACGCCGGCCAAGAAGACGGCCGAGAAGTCGCCCGCGACGGCGAAGAGGTCCCCAGCCACGGCGAAGAAGGCCGCGGCGGCGCCTGTCCCGCAGCCAGCCGAGCCCGCGGCGGACGTCGTCCTCGAGGTCGTCGACGTCGAGGCTGACATCGCCGAGCTCGAGAAGGTCGTCGAGGCGGCCCCAGCGCCCGACGTCGTCCTCGAGGAGCCTGCCGAGGCGGAGCTGGCAGTCGCGGCCGAGGCGGAGAAGGAGCCCGAGGACGAGGGGTTCGTGCTCTCCGACGTCGACGACACCGACGAGCCGGTGCAGCAGGTACAGGTCGCGGGGGCGACGGCTGACCCGGTGAAGGACTACCTCAAGCAGATCGGCAAGGTTCCACTGCTCAACGCCGAGCAGGAGGTGGAGCTGGCGAAGCGGATCGAGGCGGGGCTGTTCGCCGAGGACAAGCTGGCGGTCGGGATCGCCGACGACCGGCTGCGCCGGGAGCTGGAGTGGATCGCCGAGGACGGCCGGCGGGCGAAGAACCACCTGCTGGAGGCGAACCTGCGGCTGGTGGTGTCCTTGGCGAAGCGGTACACCGGGCGGGGGATGCTGTTCCTGGACCTGATCCAGGAGGGCAACCTGGGCCTGATCCGGGCGGTGGAGAAGTTCGACTACACCAAGGGCTACAAGTTCTCCACGTACGCGACGTGGTGGATCCGGCAGGCGATCACCCGCGCGATGGCCGACCAGGCGCGCACGATCCGCATCCCGGTGCACATGGTCGAGGTCATCAACAAGCTCGCCCGCGTGCAGCGGCAGATGCTGCAGGACCTCGGCCGGGAGCCGACCCCGGAGGAGCTGGCCAAGGAACTGGACATGACGCCGGAGAAGGTCGTCGAGGTCCAGAAGTACGG
>JALOLN010000184.1 GCA_025455945.1 Actinomycetes bacterium | reverse complement strand
GCGACCAACAACTTCCCGGAGTTCACCGGCCGCCTGTGCCCGGCGCCGTGCGAGACCGCGTGCGTGCTCGGGATCAACGCCGACCCGGTGACCATCAAGCAGGTCGAGGTGTCGATCGTGGACCGGGGCTGGGACGAGGGCTGGCTCACCCCGCAGCCGCCGCCGGTGGTGTCCGGCTGCACCGTCGCCGTGGTCGGCTCCGGCCCCGCCGGTCTGGCGGCCGCCCAGCAGCTCACCCGCGCGGGGCACACGGTCGCCGTGCTCGAGCGCGCCGACCGGATCGGCGGGCTGCTGCGCTACGGCATCCCCGAGTTCAAGATGGAGAAGCACCACCTCGACCGCCGGCTGGCCCAGATGGAGGCCGAGGGGACCCGGTTCCGCCCTGGGGTCAACGTCGGGCTGGACATCACGGGTGCGGACCTGCGGCGCCGCTACGACGCCGTCGTCCTCGCGGTGGGGGCGACGGTGCCCCGCGACCTGCCGGTGCCCGGCCGGGAGCTGGCCGGCGTCCACCAGGCGATGGACTACCTGCCGCTGGCCAACCGGGTGCAGGAGGGCGACGAGGACGCCCCGGCGATCAGTGCTGAGGACCGCCACGTCGTGATCATCGGCGGGGGCGACACCGGCGCGGACTGCCTGGGCACCGCGCTGCGGCAGGGCGCGGCGTCGGTGACCCAGCTGGAGATCCTGCCCGAGCCACCACCCACCCGGCCCGACGCTCAGCCCTGGCCGACCTACCCCATGGTGTACCGCGTCTCCAGCGCCCACGAGGAGGGTGGGGAGCGGCTGTTCTCGGTGAGCACCCGCCGGTTCCTCGACGACGGCACCGGCCGGGTCAGGGGCCTGGAGCTCGTCGAGGTCCGGCAGGTCGACGGGCGCTTCGAGGAGGTTGCGGGCAGCGCGCACGAGCTGACCGCCGACCTGGTGCTGCTCGCGATGGGCTTCACCGGCCCCGAGCCCGGTGGGCTGCTCGAGCAGCTCGGCGTCGAGCTCGACGCCCGCGGGAACGTCGCCCGCACCGCCGAGTACGCCACCTCCGTCGACGGGGTCTTCGTGGCTGGGGACGCCGGCCGCGGGCAGTCGCTGATCGTCTGGGCCATCGCCGAGGGCCGGGCCTGCGCCGCGGCCGTCGACCGGTGGCTGACCGGCTCGACGAACCTGCCGGCCCCGATCCCGGCGACCGCCCGGCCGCTGACGGTGTGACCGGTCGGGGCGGTCCGGGATACCGGCGGTGAGCGCGGCGCGCGGCTAGGGTCGTCGCCATGCGCCGCGCCAAGATCGTGTGCACCCTCGGCCCGGCGACCGCGTCCCTCGACGGGGTCCGGGCGCTGGTCGCCGCGGGCATGGACGTCGCCCGCCTCAACCTCAGCCACGGCGACTACGCCGAGCACGAGGAGGTCTACCGGCACGTGCGGCAGGCGGCTGAGGAGTCCGGCCGCGGCGTGGGCGTCCTCGTCGACCTCCAGGGGCCGAAGATCCGCCTCGGCACCTTCGCCGGCGGCCCGGTCGTGCTGGACGCCGGCGAGCCGTTCACGATCACCACTGAGGACGTCCCGGGCAGCGCGGACGTCGTGTCGACGACGTACACGGGGCTGCCGGAGGACGTGCACGCCGGCGACCGCGTCCTCATCGACGACGGCCGGGTCGCGGTCGAGGTCCTCGACGTCGAGGGGCCGCGGGTGGTCACCCGCGTGGTGGAGGGCGGCCTGGTCTCCGACCACAAGGGCATCAACCTCCCCGGCGTCGCCGTCAGCGTGCCCGCCCTGTCGGAGAAGGACGTCGAGGACCTTCGATGGGCGCTGCGCCTGGGCGTCGACCTGGTGGCGCTGTCCTTCGTGCGCAGCGCGCGCGACGTCGACGACGTCCACGCGGTGATGGACGAGGAGGGCGTGCGGCTGCCCGTGATCGCCAAGATCGAGAAGCCCCAGGCGGTCGCCAACCTGGCCGAGATCGTCGACACCTTCGACGCGGTGATGGTGGCCCGGGGCGACCTCGGGGTCGAGCTGCCGCTGGAGGAGGTGCCGCTGGTCCAGAAGCGCGCTGTCGAGCTCGCCCGCAACGCGAGCAAGCCGGTCATCGTCGCCACGCAGATGCTCGAGTCCATGGTCGGGGCCTCCCGGCCGACCCGGGCGGAGGCCTCCGACGTCGCCAACGCCGTCCTCGACGGGGCCGACGCCCTCATGCTCTCCGGCGAGACGTCCGTGGGGCGGTTCCCGGTGGCGGCGGTGGAGACGATGGGGCGGATCATTGAGGCCGTCGAGCGGGAGACGCTGGTGGACCTGCCGCCGGGCCAGCCCCGGCCTCGGACCATGGCGGGGGCCATCTGCCTGGCGGCCGCCCGGGTGGGGGAGGCGATCGGGGCGTCGTTCCTCCTGGCCTTCACCGAGACCGGCTCGTCGGCGCGCAGCCTGGCCCGGTACCGCTCGCCGATCCCGCTGCTGGCGTTCACGCCGTCCCCGCGGGTCCGGTGCCAGCTCGCGCTCACGTGGGGGGTCGAGTCGTTCCTGGTGCCCACGGTGACCCACACCGACGAGATGGTCGTCCAGGTCGACCACGCGCTGCTCGACATCGACCGCTGTGCGGTCGGGGACGAGGTCGTCATCGTGGCCGGGGCGCCGCCGGGCCTGCCCGGCTCGACCAACGCGCTGCGGGTGCACCGGATGGGTGCCGCGGTGGGCCAGGTCGCCGCCGCCTACCGCACCCCGCCGCCACCGCCGCCCCCGCCACCCCCGCCTCGCACGTGATCCAGGGAAGCGAACTCGGGCCCGAGCGCGAGTCGGTTTCCCTGGATCACGGGGGTCGTGGGGTGCGGCCGGCTGGCCGTCAGTCGAGGGGGAGCGCGCGCCGGGCGTCCTGGTTGAGGACCCCCCAGGCGATGAACTGGTCGACGATCGCCGCCGGTGACGCGTCGTAGATGACGGCGAGGGTGCGCAGGTCGTCCTGGCGCACCGAGAGCACCCGGCCGTTGTAGTCACCGCGCTGGCTCTGGATGGTGGCGACGTAGCGCGCCAGCGGGCCGGCCTTCTCCGCGGGCACCTGGGCCAGCCGCTCGAGGTCGAGCACGAGCCGCGGCGGGGGGTCCCCGGCCCCGGCCGGCGTGCCCCCGGGGAGCAGCTCGGCGACCGGCACGCCGTAGAAGTCCGCCAGCTCGGCCAGCTTCTGCACGGTCACCGCGCGGTCGCCGCGCTCGTACGAGCCGACGACGACGGCCTTCCAGCGGCCCTGGGACTTCTCCTCGACCCCGTGCAGGGAGAGGCCCTGCTGGGTGCGGATGGCTCGCAGCCGACCGCCCAGCGCGCGCGCGTAGTCCGATGCCACGGAACACCAACCCCCTGCTCGTCGTGCTGTTCGTCCCCACCCCTGGCGACGGTGCGTCGAGGCAGCCGTCACCGTGCGTGACGTTACGGAGGGTGACCGGGAGCGTCAAGCGAGACCCTCGTCAACTGGCCGTTCGGACGAGTCAGGACCGGCTGGTAGCGTGAGGCGACCGACATCCTTTAAGGCCCGTCCCGAGAGGCGGGGAAGGAGGTCCTGCGCAGGCATGAGACCGGACAGCACCCCGAACGGCACCCCTGACAGCTCCGCCACTCCGCGTGACGCCGGGTCGACGACTCAGGACGCGCGGGCGGTCCTGGAGGCGGCCGACGTGCAGCGGGCCCTCACCCGCATCGCCCACGAGATCCTCGAGCGCAACCGCGGAAGCGGCGACCTCGTGCTGCTCGGCATCCCCACCCGGGGGGTGCCCCTGGCGCAGCGGCTGGCCGCCCGGATCGGCGAGGTGGAGGGCGCGCCCGTGCCCGTGGGCTCCCTCGACATCACGATGTACCGCGACGACCTGCGGCTGCGCCCGGCGCGCGCCCTGGAGCGCACCGACATCCCGCCCGGCGGCATCGACGGCCGGGTCGTCGTGCTCGTCGACGACGTGCTGTTCTCCGGCCGGACGGTGCGCGCCGCGCTGGATGCGCTCGGTGACCTGGGCCGGCCGCGCGGCGTGCAGCTGGCGGTGCTGGTGGACCGGGGCCACCGCGAGCTGCCCATCCGGGCGGACTACGTCGGCAAGAACCTGCCCACCTCGCTGCGCGAGGTCGTGCGGGTGCTGGTGGCCGAGCAGGACGGCCGGGACGCCGTCTTGCTGGGCGCGGACAAGGAGGCACGGTGAAGCGGCACCTCATCTCGGCGGCGGACCTCTCCCGGGACGACGCCGTCCTCGTGCTGGACACCGCCGAAGAGCTCGCCGGCGTGGCCGACCGCCCGGTGAAGAAGCTGCCGACGCTGCGCGGGCGCACCGTCGTCAACCTGTTCTTCGAGGACTCCACCCGCACCCGGATCTCGTTCGAGGCGGCCGCCAAGAGGCTGTCCGCGGACGTCATCAACTTCTCGGCGAAGGGGTCCAGCGTCTCCAAGGGGGAGTCGCTGAAGGACACCGCGCTCACCCTCGAGGCGATGGGGGCCGACGCCGTGGTCATCAGGCACGGCGCCAGCGGCGCGCCGCACCGGCTGGCCACCTCGGGCTGGATCCGGGGCAGCGTGGTCAACGCCGGCGACGGCACCCACGAGCACCCCACCCAGGCGCTGCTCGACGCCTTCACGATGCGCAGGCACCTCGCCGGCGGGCGGGGCGACCTCGCCGGCCGGC
>JALOLN010000183.1 GCA_025455945.1 Actinomycetes bacterium | reverse complement strand
GGACCGGCGCGGCGCCGACAGCTGCGTGCCCGAGCCGCCGCCGGGCATGGCGACCCGGCCGCTGCTCGACTTCGCCGCCGGCTACGTCCAGCGCGCCGTTGACTCGTTGCCGCGCAAGGGCGCCAACCAGCCGTGGAGCGTGAACATGAGCTACGCCAAGGACGTGGCGCTGTTGCGCAAGGGCCCGGTCACCGACCCGAACCTGCGCTTCCACCGCAGTCCCGGGGCTGGACGCTGCCACGCCGCCCCCCGCTCTGCGTGATCCAGGGAAGCGTTCTCGGGCCGGGGCGCGGGAACGGTTCCCTGGATCACGACGAACGGCCCTGGTGAGGGCAGCGGCACCGGCGTAGCAAGGGAGTGTGGGGCGGGCACGGTGGATCGCCGTGGCGCTGCTATTGATGGGGTGTTCGGTTGGGGGGCCCGGCCCGGGCAGCGCCGACAGCAGTCCCGCGGGCGCTCCCGGCCGGGACCTGACGGCCGCGGTCTCGCTGCTCCTCGCCGGCGACGTCATGCTCGGCCGGGGGGTGGCCGCAATCACCGCGGCGGACCCTGGCTCGGCGCTCGCCGGCGTGCTCTACCCGGTCGCCGACGCCGACCTGGCAGCGGCCAACCTCGAGTCGCCCCTGACCACCCGTCCGCACGACCCTGCACGCGGTCCCTACGCCCTCGAGGCGGCGCCGGGCGTGGCCCGGCTGCTGGCCGGTGCCGGGTTCGACGTCCTCGGCATCGCCAACAACCACGCGGGGGACGCCGGCCCGGCCACGGTCCGCGACACGTTGGGGGCGCTGACTGCAGAGGGCCTGACCGCGGTGGGCGGCGGCCGCACCTGTGCGGCCGCCTACGCGCCGGTGGTGGTGGGCGCGCGGGGGCTGCGGGTCGCATTCCTGGCCTTCGACGTCACCGGGCTCGGGCCCCCCTGCAGTACCACGGGGGCGGGGGTAGCCCGCTGGGACGACGTGCTGGCGCGGACGGCCGTCGTCCAAGCCAGGTCGGCGGCAGATGTGGTCGTCGTGGGGCTGCACGGCGGCGTGGAGTACGAGCGCGCCACCGACCCCGAGTTGTTGCGGCTGGCGACCGCACTGGCCGGCTGGGGGGTCGACGTGGTGTGCGGACACGGCCCGCACGTCGTCCAGCCGGTCCTGACACTGGACCCGGACGGCGACGGCCGGGTCACGGTCGTGGCCACCAGCCTGGGCAACCTGCTGTTCGACCAGCGTCTTGAGGCAACCCGCCGGGGCGCGCTGCTCGAGGTGCTGGCACAGCGTCGGGGTGTGCTGGGCTGGCGGGTCGGGGACACGAGCATCACCAGCGGCCGGGCCGCGTTCGAGGCCTGGCGGCCGCCGACCGGTGATGCCATCGGCCGTCCCGACGGCTGGTGGAGCCTGGTCGTTGCGCCGAGCCCCGAGCCGTCGGCTCGACCGCCTGCCGCGGTCCTCGCCCGGCTGCACGGCGATGCCCTTGACGCGGCGGTGGGCGACGTCACCGGCGATGGGAACCCCGACGTTGTCGTCGCCTTCCGGCGCCCTTTCACGGCCACGGCGTTCAGTGGGGAGGTGCCGGGCAGGGCGCTGGCCGACCGGGCCGGGCGCAGCGCCCACGTCGGTGTGTACCGGCTGGACGGCCGGCAGCCGCTCTGGGCGGCCGGCGCGCTGGCCCGGCCCGTGGCGCAGGTCGCCGCCTGTGACGGCTGGCTCGCCGTCACCTACTCCGCGCTCGAGGACGCCGAGCCGGTCGCGCTCGGCGCGTGGCGCTGGGTCGGATTCGGCTTCCGACCGCTCACCGACCTGCCCGGCGCCGGCCGGGTCGGCTGCGCGGACGTCGATGGCGACGGGGCCCTCGACCCTGTCGTGCTGGGAAGGACACCGACATGAAGAACCGAGCGATCCCGGTGGTGATGTCTGGGGTTCTGGCGCTGGCCGCATGCACCTCCGGCGGCAGGCCGCCGAGCCGGTCCGACTCCTCGGCCTCGCCGACACCGAGCCCGAGCCCAGTAGTGCTCGCGCTGCCGGCCGCACGGGTGGGATTCGCCGTCTTCGAGCCGGTCGAGCTGACCCCGAGCGCGGGACCGACCCATCCGGGACCGGCGACGCCCACCTCACTCGAGGGCGTGCAGGTCGTCGACGCGATCCGGGCCCAACTCGCCGACCCCGCCGTCCGCGACACCCTGGTCCGTCAAGGGTTCGTCGTGATCCCCGCCGACTACCGCCTGCTGCAGGACGCCTACGCCGGGAACCAGTACCAGGGCTGGCCGACCTACGTCACGACCGACGCCGCGTACCACGTGTGGCACCTGACGTTCGACAAGCTGCTGCGCAGCCTGGAGCAGGAGACCCTGCTGCCCACACTCGACGACCTCGTCACGCAGCTGCTCCAGCGCGCCCGGGCACAGGCGAAGGAGCTAGCCGGCACGCCACTCGCCGACACTGCCGACCGGGTCGAGCAGTACTACCAGGTGGTGTTCGCCGCGCTCGGGCACGACGTGCAGCTCGGGGCCCTCGCCCGGCAGGAGAAGACACTGATCGACGAGCACGCGCAGGCAACCACCTCGCCGCTCCTCGGCACGACGGTGAACTACACGATGATGACTCCGCGCGGGCACTACACCCGCAACACGAAGCTGACCCGCTACTTCACCGCGATGTCCGTGCTGGGGCAGCTGGCGTTCTGCCTGCCCGGGACCCTGGACTGCACCGGCGGTGTGGTGCCCACCCGGCTGGGGCTGCTCGCCGTCCGGTCGCTGGTCAGCGACTCCACACTGATCCAGCAGTGGCGTCTGGTCTACGAGCCGACGGCGTTCTTCGTCGGGCTCGCGGACGACTACACCCCCACGGAGGCTGCCGCGGCGGCGCGCGGTGTCGTCCCGGGCTGGCTGGCCGATCCCGCGCCGCTGGCCTCGGACGAGACGGTGCGGGAGATCGCCGATCGGCTCCTTGCGCTACGGCCCGTGCAGATCGACGAGGCTCGGGCGAGCATCCGGGTGATGGGCACCCGGTTCGTCGTCGACTCCTACATCCTCGACCAGCTGGTCGCCCCCTTCGTGGGCACCGAGGGCGACTGGCGCACGATGGCCTCCGCCCTCGACGTGGCCGCGGCGCTGGGCTCACCGTTCGCGCTCGGCGTCCTCGCGGAGACGGGCCAGACGGAGTACGAGAACTACGCGCGACAGATGGCCGCGCTGCGGGCCTCGGTCAGGACCCGGCCGGCCGCCGCCTGGGGCGGGACGGTCTACGACGCCTGGTTGTACGCCGTGCAGCCGGCGGTCGTCGCGCACGGTACGGCGTTCCCCGACTACATGCGGACCCCCGCGTGGGCGGCGAAGAGCCTGCAGAGCGGATTGGGCTCATACGCCCAGCTCAAGCACGACACGATCCTGTATGCGAAGCAGGCGCTCGTCGAGGGCGGCGACGGCGAGCTGCCGCCGACGCCGCGCAGCTGGGTCGAGCCCGACCCCGTGGTGTTCACCCGGCTGGCGGCGGCCGCCGACCTGGCCCGGCGTGGCCTGGGTGAGCGGGACCTGCTCACCTCCTCTCAGGAGGAGCTGCTCGCCGACGTGACCGGGCTGTTCGCCTTCCTCGGGCGGGTCTCGACCGACGAGCTGGCCGGCAGGCCCGTCAGCGACAAGGACAACGAGCGCCTCGGCGACATCGGGGCGGAGCTGGAGAGCCTGTGGCTGCGGACCTCCGACCGGGCGGCGGACGGCGGCTCGGTGTCGCAGGACGAGGACTCCGCCGTCATCGCCGACATCCTCACGGGGGCGTCCGGCGAGGTGCTCGAGGTCGGGACCGGCCGGTTCGACCGCATCCTCGTGCTGGTGCCCGACGACGACGGGACCTTCCAAGTGGCGGCCGGGGGCGTGTTCTCCTACTACGAGTTCGTCAACGCCGGTGGCCAGCGGCTGACTGACGAGGCGTGGCGGGCGCTGCTGGACAAGGACCCGCCGGATCGCCCCGACTGGCAGGCGCCGATCTTCGCCCGATGAGGTGGCGGACACACGCCGACGCGCACGTGCAACTGTGATCCAGGGAAACCGTCTCGGCTGCAGGCGCGGGCCGGCTTCCCTGGATCACGGGGGGTGGGGCGGGGTGCCGGACTCGGCTTCTGTGGCCAGGTGCTTCTCGTCGGTCAGCAGGCGGGACCGGGGCCAATGGCGGTGCCCATGGCGATCGGGCTGTGTCACGCTGCTCCGCGCGGCAGCCAACCTGCCGCCGGGCGTGGCGACCCAGCCGCTGCTGGACTTCGCCGCCGGCCAAGGGTCTCGGGTCGGGGCGCGGGAACGGTTCTTTGGATCACGATGGAGACGGGGCTACGGGGAGTGGCGCGTGACCCGGCTACCGTCTTCGGGTGTCCACCGAAGAGTTTCCCCCGCGCATCCCGGCTTCGGCAGGCGCGCTGGTCTGGGACCGCACGGGCCGCCTGCTCATCCTCGACCCGACGTACAAGCGTGGCTGGACGATCCCCGGCGGCATCGTGGAGGCCGACGGCGAGACGCCATGGGAGGCCTGCTGCCGGGAGACCCGTGAGGAGTGCGGACTGGAGGTCACCCGCGGCCGGCTGGTCTGCGTCGACTTCCTGCGCCCGCGGCCGAACCGTCCCGGCGGCATGCGGTTCCTCTTCGACTGCGGGACGTTCGACGACGCCACGCT
>JALOLN010000182.1 GCA_025455945.1 Actinomycetes bacterium | reverse complement strand
GGCCCAGGTGGTGGTGGACCTGGGCCCCGCCGAGGCTGGCTGACCAGCGGTTCAGTCGTCGTCGCCGTGGTCGTCGTCGCCGTGGTCGTCGTACCGGTCGTCGCCGTCGTCGTCGTACCGGTCGTCGCCGTCGTCGTCGTACCGGTCGTCGCCGTCGTCGTCGTACCGGTCGTCGCCGTCGTCGTCGTGAGAGGCCGTGGGCCGGGGACTGGCCGAGGGGTCGCGCTGGTCGCGGTCGTCGCCCGGCTCGGTCCGCTGGTCGCGGGGCTCGAGCCCGCCCTTGTCGTCCGCGACCACGGCTGACGTGGGAGCGGACGCGGGGCCGGACGCCATGGGTGACGCCGAGGGAGCCGGCACGACCGACGGCTCGACGCTGGTCTGCGGCTCGGCCGAGGCGCTGGGGGTCGCGCTGACGGGACGGTCGTCGCCGGACGCCGGACCGGCGGCGAGGGCGGCCGTCGCTGCGACGGTGGTCGCGGCGACGGCGATGCCTGAGGCGAGGGCGATGAGTCGGCGGTTCACGGGGGTCTCCTTCGTCGTGGGATCGGACCCCACCGACGATGTCGGTCACCGTGCTATCGCGGCGCGAGCGAAGGGCTAAGGACCCGCTAAGCCGCCCTGACCCCAGGGCGGCGGCTGCTCGCTCAGAGCAGGGCGGGCAGCGGCAGCAGCGGGTCGACGGCCACCGCGACGAACAGCAGCGTGAGGTAGGTGATCGAGAAGTGGAACAGCCGCATCGGGCGCAGGTCCGCGGCGCCCGCCCGCACCCGGCCCCGCAGCCGGTAGGCCTCGACCAGGAAGACCGCCCCCAGCAGCGCCGCGGCCACCGCGTAGACCGCCGTCATGCCACCCACCGGGACGAGCACCAGCGACACCGCCACGAGCACCCAGCTGTAGGCGACGATCTGCCGCGCGACGACGGCGTCCGACGACACGACGGGGAGCATCGGCACGCGGGCGGCGGCGTAGTCGGAGCGGAACCGCAGCGACAGCGGCCAGTAGTGCGGCGGCGTCCAGAAGAAGATGATCGCGAACAGCACGACCGCTGGCCAGGCCAGGGAGCCGGTCACGGCGGCCCACCCGATGAGCACCGGCATGCACCCCGCCGCCCCGCCCCAGACGATGTTCTGCGGCGTGCGGCGCTTCAGCGCCATGGTGTAGACGAGGACGTAGAAGAGGATCGCCAGCAGGGACAGCCAGGTCGACAGTGGGTTGACGAAGACCCACATCCAGACCAGCGAGGCGAGCCCGAGGACCAGCCCGAACACCAGCGCCGCCCGTGGCGTGACCGCGCCGGTGGCCAGCGGCCGCCGCCCGGTCCGCTTCATGAGCACGTCGATGTCACGGTCCAGGAACGAGTTCAGCGTGTTGGCGCTGCCCGCGGCGAGGGTGCCGCCGACCAACGTGGCGAGCACCAGCCACAGCGACGGGACGCCGTCCGCGGCCAGCATCATCGTGGGCACCGTCGTGACGAGCAGCAGCTCGATGATCCGGGGCTTGGTCAGCGCGACGTAGGCCAGCACCGTGGCCCGCACCCCCGGCGCCCGGTTGGGCGGACCGAGGGCGGTGGCTCGGGGGTCGACGGCGGTCACGCGCACCCTTCGGACGACGGGCGGAACCCGACGGTCTCGGACCGCGGGAGACGCCGCCATCGTATCGGTAGGCTCGCTGGGAGCGGTGCCCGAGGGCGCAGCACCACTACCTGGGCGCCGCGCCGCACCCGCCCTTGCGTGGGCCCGAGAGGAGCCGGCATCGTGAGCACCGCGACCGAGGGGATCTCCGGCTGGGACGAGCTGGACGACCGCGCCGTCGCCACCGCCCGGGCGCTGGCCATGGACGCCGTGGAGCGGGCCGGCAACGGCCACCCCGGCACGGCGATGAGCCTGGCGCCCGCGGCCTACCTGCTGTTCCAGCGCTTCCTGCGGCACGACCCGGCGGACCCCGGCTGGCTCGGCCGGGACCGGTTCGTCCTCTCCGCTGGGCACTCCAGCCTCACCCTCTACGTGCAGCTGTTCCTCTCCGGGTACGGGCTGGAGCTCGCCGACCTCGAGGCGTTCCGCACCTGGGGCAGCCGCACACCGGGGCACCCCGAGTGGGGGCACACCCCCGGCGTGGAGACCACGAGCGGCCCGCTCGGCCAGGGCGTGGGCGCCGCCGTCGGGATGGCCATGGCGGCTCGCCGCACCCGGGGCCTGCTCGACCCGGACGCCGCGCCCGGGACCAGCCCCTTCGACCACACCGTCTGGGTGGTCTGCTCGGACGGCGACCTTGAGGAGGGCGTGTCCGCTGAGGCGTCCTCCCTGGCCGGGCACCAGCGGCTCGGCAACCTCGTCGTCGTCTGGGACGACAACCGCATCTCGATCGAGGACGACACCGCCGTCGCCTTCTCCGAGGACGTCGTCGCCCGGTACGCCGCGTACGGCTGGCACACCCAGCAGGTGCCCGCGCGTGCCGACGGCAGCGTCGACGTCGCCGCCCTCGCCACGGCGCTGGCGGCCGCCCGTGACGAGACCGGCCGGCCGTCGTTCGTCGCGCTGCGGACGGTGATCGCCTGGCCGGCCCCGACCATGCGCAACACCGGGAAGTCGCACGGCTCGGCGCTGGGCGCCGCCGAGGTGGCCGCGACGAAGGAGCTGCTCGGCCTCGACCCGGCACGGTCGTTCCAGGTCGACGACGACGTCCTGGCCCACACCCGCCGGGTGCGCGACCGCGCCGCGCAGGCCCGGCAGGAGTGGGAGGCGGGCTTCGCCGCCTGGCGCACCGCCAACCCCGACCGGGCCGACCTGCTGGACCGGCTGCGTGCCCGACGGCTGCCGGACGGCTGGGAGGCCGCGCTGCCGGTGTTCCCGCCGAGCGAGTCGGGGATGGCCACCCGCAAGGCCTCCGGGGAGGTCCTGTCGGCGCTGGCCCCGGTGCTCCCCGAGCTGTGGGGCGGGTCGGCCGACCTCGCCGAGTCGAACAACACGACCATGCACGGGGAGCCGTCGTTCCTGCCCGAGGGGGTCGTGACGCCGCTGTGGCGCGGCGGCCCCTACGGCCGCACCCTGCACTTCGGCATCCGCGAGCACGGGATGGGCGCGATCCTCAACGGGATCGCCCTGCACGGCCTCACCCGCCCCTACGGCGGGACCTTCCTCGTCTTCAGCGACTACATGCGCGGCGCGGTCCGGCTGGCCGCGCTGATGGGTCTGCCAGTGGTCTACGTGTGGACGCACGACTCCATCGGCCTGGGCGAGGACGGTCCCACCCACCAGCCGGTCGAGCAGCTCGCGGCGCTGCGCGCCATGCCCGGACTGGACGTCGTCCGCCCGGCGGACGCCAACGAGACCGCGCAGGCCTGGGCGGCCGTGCTGCGCCGCACCGGCCACCCCGCCGGCCTGGCGCTCAGCCGGCAGAACCTCCCCGTCCTGGACCGCACTGACCTCGCCGCCGCGGAGCTGACCGCGCGCGGGGGCTACGTGCTGGCGGAGGCGTCCGGCGGGACGCCGGAGGTGCTGCTGCTGGCCTCCGGCTCCGAGGTGGCGCTGGCGCTGGCCGCCCGGCGGCTGCTGGAGGCCGAGGGCACGCCGACCCGGGTCGTGTCGATGCCCTGCCTGGAGTGGTTCGACGAGCAGGACGCCGACTACCGGGAGCTGGTGCTCCCGCGCGCCGTCCGGGCCAGGGTGTCCGTGGAGGCCGGCGTGGCCCAGCCCTGGCACCGGCTCGTCGGGGACGCCGGGCGGTGCGTCAGCCTGGAGCACTTCGGGGCCTCGGCGCGGTACCAGACCCTCTTCGACGAGTACGGGTTCACCCCGGACGCGGTCGCCGCGGCGGCCCGGGCCAGCCTGGCCGCCGTCCGGGCGGACGTCCGGGGGCACCGAGAGGAGCGCCGATGACCTCCCCGGTGCACGACCTCCAGGCCGCCGGTGTCTCGGTCTGGCTGGACGACCTCAGCCGGCAGCGGCTGCAGTCCGGCGGGCTGGCGGCCCTCGTCGCCGACCACGGGGTGTCGGGGGTCACGACCAACCCGACGATCTTCGAGCAGGCGCTTCGGTCGGGAGCCGACTACGCGGCACAGGTTCGCGCCCTCGCGGCGCGCGGGGTGACCGTCGACGAGGCGGTCCGGGAGATCACGACGCACGACGTCCGCTGGGCGTGCGACGTCCTGCTGCCCGTCCACCAGGCCACCGGGGGCCTCGACGGGCGGGTCTCGATCGAGGTCGACCCTCGCCGGGCCCGGGACCCCGACGGCACCCTGGCCGAGGCCCGCGCGCTGTGGTGGCTGGTGGACCGGCCCAACCTGCTCATCAAGATCCCCGCCACCGTCGAGGGCCTGCCCGCGGTCACCGCCGCCCTGGCGGAGGGGATCAGCGTCAACTGCACGCTCATCTTCAGCCTCGACCGCTACCAGGCCGTGCTCGACGCCTGGCTGACCGGGCTGGAGCACGCCCAGTCCGCCGGGCGGGACCTCGCCCCCATCGAGTCGGTCGCCTCGTTCTTCGTCAGCCGCGTCGACACCGAGGTCGATGCCCGGCTGGAGGAGATCGGCACCCCGGCGGCGCTGGCCCTGCGCGGCCGCGCCGCCGTCGCCAACGCCCGGCTGGCCTTCCGCGCGTTCGAGGAGGTGCTGGCGTCGCCCCGCTGGGCCGCGCTGGCCGCCGCCGGGGCCC
>JALOLN010000181.1 GCA_025455945.1 Actinomycetes bacterium | reverse complement strand
TGGGCACGTCGTGGTCGAGCAGCCGCAGCGAGCCGCCGTCGGCCCGGGCCAGGCCGAGCAGGCAGCGCAGCGTCGTGGTCTTGCCCGAGCCGTTCGGGCCCAGGAAGCCGTGGACCCCGCCCTCCTCGACGACGAGGTCCAGGCCGTCCAGGGCTCGGGTCGGCGGCTTCCCGCGGCGGCGGTACTCCTTGTGGACGCCGTGCGCCTCGATCACGGCCATCCGCTGAGTCCCTCCGCCGGCACCCGCCCACCGGGCGATCAAGGAGTAGCACACCACGGACGGCGTCCGCGGTGGTGCTCTACTCCTTGATCACCGGGGTGGGGGGGCGGATCAGAGGTAGGGGCCGGACCCGCCGGACCCACCGGGCCGGGGCGGTGCCTCGTCGGCGCCGTCGGTGGGCCCCTGCTGCCCGACCGGCAGCGCCCGGCGACGGATCTCCTCGAACTGCGCCCGGGCCGCCATCTGCTGGGCGAACAGCGCGGTCTGGATGCCGTGGAACAGCCCCTCGAGCCAGCCGACGAGCTGCGCCTGGGCGATCCGCAGCTCGGCCTCGCTGGGCACGGCATCGTCGCTGAACGGCAGCGAGAGCCGCTCGAGCTCCTGGACCAGCTCCGGTGCGAGGCCGGCCTCGAGCTCGTGGATCGAACGGACGTGGATCGCCCGCAGCCGGGCCCGGCCGGCCTCGTCCAGCGGCGCGGCGCGCACCTCGTCGAGCAGCTGTTTGATCATGCTGCCGATGCGCATGACCTTGGCCGGCTGCGCCACGAGGTCGGCCACGGACTCCCCACGCTCGCCGTCGGCGTCCTCCCCGGCGTCTGCGCCCTCCGCACGTCCCGACCCGGCGCCGGCATCGATCAGGCCGAGCGGGCGGCCGTCCGGGCCGACCACCACGATGTGCTGCTCCTCCGTCATGCCCCCATCCTCACCCAGAAATCGGCTGGACGGCGACGTGGTCGCGCCGTCAGGCTGCCGTCCCATGACTGCCGGCGCTGCCCCGTCGACGGTGCCTGCCCTTCCGCCCGGGTACACCTGGCGCCGCCCGACGCTGGCCGACGTGGCCGCCGTGCGGGACGTGGTCGCCGCCTACGACGCCGTCCACAGCCCCGAGACGGCGGTCACGCTCGAGGACGTCCGGGCGGAGCTGGACAACCGGGAGGCCGACCTCGGCACCCGTGCCTGGCTGGTGCTGGACCCCGCCGGCGGGCCCGTGGGCTTCGGCATCGTCTTCCGCGACGACAACGCCGGCGAGCTGTTCTGCGACGCCTACCACCGCCCGCGCGAGGACGCTGGTGTGGGCGACGCCGTGGCCCGCTGGCTGGTGCCCACCCTCGTCGAGCGGGCCCGGGAGGTCGCCCGCGAGGCGGGTCGGGCGTTCACCGTCTCGGCGGGGACCTACGCCGACGACCCCGTGCTGCCGGCCCTGCTCGAGGGGGAGGGGCTCCGGGTCGCCCGACGCTTCCTCACCATGCTGCTCGACCTGGACCCGGCCGACCCGCCGCCCCCGCCGCCCCACCTACCGGGCATCACGGTCCGGCTGGTGGACCCCTCCGACGCCTCCGACCTGCAGGCGTTCCACCGGGTGCTCGACACCGCCTTCGTGGACCACTTCGACCACCACCAGCGGACGTGGGACCTGTGGTGGCAGGACCAGCAGGAGTCCGCGGGGCTGGACCTGTCGCAGTGGTGGCTGGCCCTGGACGGCGACCAGCCGGTCGGGGCGCTGCTGGCCACCGACCGGGTGGCCGCCGAGGGCCGCGGCAACGTGCGCGGGCTGGGGGTGCTGCGCGGGGCCCGTGGCCGGGGGGTCGCCCGGGCGCTGCTGCTGACCTGCTTCGCCGAGTGCCTGCGTCGGGGACGGACCTCGGTGGAGCTCGGCGTCGACTCCGACAGCCTCACCGGGGCGACCCGGCTGTACGAGAGCGTCGGGATGCGGGTGATCCGGCAGGTCGACCTCTACCGCGGCGCGGCCGTCCCCGGCTGAGCGCGGTCAGGGGCGGACGGCGAGGACGACCTTCCCGACGTGCTCGCTGCGCTCGACAACGCCGTGCGCCTCGGCGACCTGTGCGATCGGCAGCACCCGGTCGACGACCGGCACGACCGCGCCGTCCTCGACGAGCGGCCACACGTGCTCCCGGACGGAGACGACGATCGCGGCCTTCTCTGCGGCCGGGCGGGCCCGCAGCGTCGTCGCCAGCACGGCGGCCCGCTTGGCGAGCAGCCGCCCGAGGTCCAGCTCCCCACGGGTGCCGCCTTGCAGCCCGATGACGACGAGCCGTCCGTTCGTGGCCAGCGCCCGCACGTTGCGGTCCAGGTAGGCGGCGCCCATGTTGTCGAGGACGACGTCCGCGCCGTGGCCGTCGGTGGCTCCGAGCAGCGCGGCGACGAAGTCCTCCGCCCGGTAGTCGATGGCGATGTCGGCACCCAGGGCCCGGCAGCGCGCCAGCTTGGCCGGCGAGCCCGCGGTCACCGCCACCCGCGCACCCAGCGCGTGCGCCAGCTGCACCGCCATGGTGCCGATGCCCGACGCCCCGCCGTGCACGAGGAGGGTCTCCGTGGGCTGCAGGGCCGCGAGCATGAAGACGTTCGACCAGACCGTGCAGGCCACCTCCGGCAGGGCGGCCGCCTCGACCAGGCCCACCCCGGCGGGGGCCGGCAGCAGCTGCCCGGCCGGGACGACGACCTGCTCGGCGTAGCCGCCCCCGGTGAGCAGGGCGACGACCGGGTCGCCGACGGCCCAGCCCTCGACGTCCGGACCGACGGTGGCCACCCGTCCGGAGCACTCCAGCCCCGGGTGCTCCGGCGCCCCGGGCGGCGGCGGGTAGTGCCCCTGCCGCTGCAGCAGGTCGGCGCGGTTGACCGCGGTGGCCACGACGTCGAGGAGGACCTCGCCCGGGCCGGGCGGAGCGGGGTCGGGCACCTCGGCCCAGCGGAGCACCTCGGGACCCCCGGGTGAGGTGACGACGACGGCGCGCACCTCAGCCCGGCCCGGGCTGGGCGGCGGGGGGCCGCAGGTGCTCCGCGTGCCGGATCACGACGACCCGGTCGCCGCGCTGGAAGAGCTTGATGCCGGACTGGTCGAACCGCGTGGCGACGCCGTCGCGGATCACCGCGAGCACGAGGTCCTCGCTGTCAGCCGGCGGCCGGCCCAGCTCGATCGGGGTGATGTCCCGCTCGATGACCTCCAGGCCCTCGCCGGCGACCAGCAGGTCCTCCATGATGCCGCCGGCGGTCGGGCTGAGCACCGACAGCGCGAGCAGCCGTCCGGCCGCGGCGGCCGACGTGATGACCGAGTTCGCGCCGCTCTGCAGGACGAGCTGGGCGTTCTCCGCCTCGCGGACGGCGGAGACGATGCGGGCGCTGGGGTTGAGCCGCCGGGCCGTCAACGTGCACAGCACCGTGGTGTCGTCCCGCTCGGTCGAGACGATGACCTGGGCGGCGCGCGGGACCTCGGCGTCGCGCAGCACGGTGCTGCGGGTGGCATCGCCCAGGACGGTCACCGTGCCGAGCCGGTTGGCCTCGTCGAGGGCGTCCCCCGAGGCGTCGACGACGACGATCTGCCCGGGCGGCGTCCCGTCGTCCAGCAGCCCCTGCAGGGCGCTGCGGCCCTTGGTGCCGAATCCGATGATCACGGTGTGCTGGTTCACGCGCGACCTCCAGCGCCGCTCCTCCCAGTCCCGGCGGGTCCGGTCGGCGAGCACCTCGATGGTGGTACCGACCAGGACGACGAGGAAGGCGATGCGCAGTGGGGTGATGAGGACGATGTTGGCCAGCCGGGCGGCGTCGCTGACCGGGGTGATGTCGCCGTAGCCGGTGGTCGAGAGCGTGACCGTCGTGTAGTAGACCGCGTCCAGGAAGCTGATCGCGCCGTCGTAGGAGTCGCGGTAGCCGTCGCGTTCGAGCCACACGATGACGACGCTGGTGGTGAGGATCGCGACGGCGATGGCCAGCCTCGTGACGACGGACCGGCCCGGGCTGACGTACCGGCGGGGCAGCCGTACCGCGTAGGAGCTCTCGTCGGCCGGATGCCGTCCGTGTGCCACGGCAGGCAAGCGTACGGCGGGGGATCGCCCGGTGCGCGGCGGTCACCAGGGCAGCGGCAGGACCTCGACCTCCGCACCGGCCGGGACGCCGCCGGGCGGGACCACCGCCATGCCGTCGGCGGCGACCAGGCCGCGCAGCATGGCCGGGCCGGTGTGCCGCACCGGGCGATCGCCGGCCAGCGGCACGAGGCGGGTGTCCCGTGGGTGGCCCGTGACCGCCTCGGCGAGCGGACGGACCGACGGCCGGGCGGGCCGGCGTCCCAGCAGGGCCCCGAGCACCGGTTCGCCCAGGGTCAGCAGCCCCGACACCGCGGCCAGCGGATTCCCCGGCAGGCCGACGAGCGGCCGGCCGTCGGCCAGCAGCGCGAGCAGCATGGGGTGGCCGGGGCGCACCGCCACGCCGTCCACCGCGAGGGTCGCGGCACGGGCGGCGAGCACGGCGTGCAGGTGGTCGACCGGGCCGCGGGCCGTCGAGCCGGTCGTGACCACGAGGTGGCCGGTGCACGCGTCGAGCGCGGCCGTGAGGTCGTCGAGGGTGTCCGGCACCCGTCGCGGCGGCGCGCAGGTGGCGCCCAGCCCGGCCAGCCAGCCGGGCAGCATCGGACCGAGGGCGTCGCGGACCCGGCCGTCGCGGGCCGGGCCGTCGGCCAGC
>JALOLN010000040.1 GCA_025455945.1 Actinomycetes bacterium | reverse complement strand
CCGTCGCTGTCGCTGAACGCCTCGCTGTCGCCGGTGATGCCGGGCCGCGGCCGGATCGGCTTCTTCTCCCAGTCGGGGGCGCTGGGCGTGGCGCTGCTGGAGACGATCGTCAGCCGGGGGCTCGGGCTGTCGACCTTCGTGTCGGCGGGGAACCGGGCGGACGTCAGCGGCAACGACCTCATGCAGTACTGGGAGGACGACCCGGCCACCGACGTCCTGCTGCTGTACATCGAGTCCATCGGCAACCCGCGCAAGTTCAGCCGGATCGCCCGGCGGACCTCCCGCAGCAAGCCGATCGTGGCGGTGCGCTCCGGCCGCTCGTCCCAGGGCATCCCGCTCGGGCACACCGTCCGGGCGACTCGGCTGCCGGCCGTGGCCGTCGACGAGATGTTCACGCAGTCCGGGGTCATCCAGGTCGACACGGTCGCGCAGCTGTTCGACGTCGCCACGCTGCTCACGTTCCAGCCGCTGCCGCAGGGCAGGCGGGTCAGCGTCGTCGGCAACTCCGACGCCCTCGCCGTGCTCGCCGCCGACGCCTGCGCGGCGCACGAGCTGCAGCTGGTGGGCGAGCCGCACACCTTCGCGCCGACCGTCACCCCGGAGGAGCTCGGGGCGACGCTGGCGGCGGTCGTCGAGGACCCGGCGGTCGACTCCGTGCTCGTGCTGTTCCTCCCGGCGCTCAACGCCAGCGGCGAGGAGGTGGCCCGCGAGCTGGCCCGGGTGGCCGGCCGGGCGACCAAGCCGATCGTGGCGACCGTCCTGGCCGCGGAGGGGGTGGCCGCTCTGCTGCGCCGGCTCGACCCGTCGGGCATGCCGCTCGTCGGGTCCGTCCCGGCGTACGCCTCGGTCGAGGACGCCGTCCGTTCGCTGGCCGCCGTCACGCGGTACGCCGCGTGGCGGCGGGAGCCCCGCGGGGTGCTGACCGAGCTCGAGGGGACCGACGCCGACGCCGCCCGCGAGCTCGTCGACCGCGTCCTCGACGAGGCCCCCGACGGCACCACCCTGACCGGGCCGGACCTCACCGCGCTGCTGCGCTGCTACGGCATCACGCTGTGGCCCGCCGTCGAGGTGAGCACGCCGGACGAGGCGGCCGAGGCCGCGTCGTGGCTGGGGTACCCGGTCGTCCTCAAGGCCGTGGCCCCGCACCTCATGCACCGCACCGACCTCGGCGGGGTCCGCCTCGACCTCGGGTCGGAGGGCTCGCTGCGGCGGGCCTACGACCAGATCATGGAGACGCTGGGGCCGAACCAGGCCACGAGCCTCGTCGTCCAGCGGATGGCCCCCCGCGGGGTGGCCTGCGTCGTGGGGAGCACCGAGGACGCCCTCTTCGGGCCGGTGGTGTCGTTCGGCATCGGCGGCGTCGTCACCGAGCTCGTGCAGGATCGCGGGTACCGCATCCCGCCCCTCACCGACCGTGACGCGGCAGCGCTGGTGCGCTCGCCCAGGGCCGCGCCGCTGCTCTTCGGCTACCGCGGCGCCGAGCCGGTGGACGTCGCCGCGCTCGAGGAGCTGCTGCTGCGCGTCTCCCGGCTGTCCGACGACCTGCCGGACATGGCCGAGCTCGAGCTCAACCCGGTCGTCGTGTCGCCGAGCGGAGTCGCCGTGCTCGGGGCGCGGGCCCGCCTCGCGGCGCCGATCATCCGCAAGGACAGCGACGCGCGCCGCCTCTGACGGCCGTGACGACGCCCATCGCGCCGCTGCCGAGGTCGGCTCGGCGGCTGCTGGGCGCGACCACGCTCTCGGCGCTCGGCAACGGCCTCGTCCTGCCGTTCCTCGTCGTCTACCTGCACGACGTCCGCGGCCTGCCGACGTCGGTGGCGGGGCTGGTGGTGGCCTGGCAGGCGCTCGTCGGCTTCGTCCTCGCCCCCCTCGGCGGGGCGCTGATCGATCGGGTGGGCCCGCGTCCGGTCCTCCTGGTGGGGCCGGTCCTCATGGCGGCGGGAGTCGTCGTCATGGGGCTGGCCCGCACGCCCGGGCAGGCCTTCGCCGCGGCCTCGCTGCTGGCGGTGGGCAGCGCGGGGCTGTGGCCCGGCGGGGCCACGCTGATGGCGCGGCTGGTCTCCGACGAGCAGCGGCAGCGGGCGTTCGGCATCCAGTTCATGCTGCTCAACCTCGGCATCGGCGTCGGGGGCCTGGTGGCCGGGCTGGTTGTCGACGTCGACCGACCGCGGACCTTCGAGCTGCTGTACTTCGCCGACGCGGTGACGTTCCTCGGCTTCGCCGCGGTGATCGCCACCATGGGCGGGGTCGGGGGGCCGCTGCCGCGGACGGCTGGTGCTACGGACGGCGGCTACCGGGAGGTGCTGCGCGACCGGGCGATGCTGCGGATCGCCGTCGTGTCGCTGGTCATGCTCACCTGCGGCTACGGCGCCATCGAGATCGGGTACCCGGCGTTCGCCACCCAGATCGCCGACGTGAGCCCGCGGCTGGTGGCGTTCGGCTTCGTCGGCAACACCCTGACGATCGTGCTCGGGCAGCTCTACGTCATCCGGCTCCTCGAGGGCCGGTCCCGCAGCCGGACGATCGCGCTCGTGGGGGTGGTGTGGGCGCTGTCGTGGACGCTGCTCGGGCTGTCGGGGCTGGCGACCCAGCCGGTGCTGGTGGCGGCGCTGGTCCTGGGTACGCCGGTGCTCTTCGCGGTCGGCGAGACCCTGTGGCAGCCGGTGCTGCCGGCGCTGGTCAACGAGCTGGCGCCGGACCAGCTGCGCGGCCGGTACAACGCCCTGGCCTCTCTCACCTGGGCGGTGGCGGGGATGCTGGGGCCGGCGCTGGCGGGGCTGCTCATCGGGGCCGGCCAGGCCTCGACCTGGGTGGTCCTCGTCGTTGGGGGCAGCCTGCTGGCCAGCGCGCTCGCGCTGCGACTGCGGCGCGTGCTGTCCCCCGGGCAGGACGGTGGGAGACTGGCCGCATGAGCGACGGCGTGATCTCGACCGCGGAGGACCTGCGCGCGGCGATCGAACGGGCCGGCTACTACCCGGAGCTGGTGGCCGAGGCGCTGGCCACCGCCCTGGCGGACGAGCCCGTCGTGTCGTGGCTGGTCCAGCACGAGGCGACGTTCGACCGCGACGAGCTGCGCCGGCACGTCACGGTCCTGGCCCTCACGCCGACCCGGCTCGTCGTCGGGCACACCGACGACCACCCCGCTGACGACGTGGTGCCGGTGGCGTCGGCGACGACGTCCACCGAGGCCGTGCCGCTCCGGCAGGTCGGCTCGGTCGTGGTCAGCCGGACCCTGCTCGACCCGGTCCGGTACCGCCGGGGTGCCGCCCCGAGCGACGTGGTCCTGACGATCGGCTGGGGCGCGGTCTCGCGCCTGGACCTCGAGCCGGCGTCCTGCGGCGACCCGGAGTGCGACGCCGACCACGGCTACACCGGCACCGCCTCCGCCGACGACCTGTCCGTCCGGGTCAGCGGCGAGGGCGACGGCAAGGCCGCGGTCGCCCAGGCGCTGCGGTTCGCGGCCGCGCTGTCCGCGGCGACGGCGCGCACCGCATGACCGACGCACCGCCCTACGCCGCCGGTGCGCTGGCCGAGGTCATGCCCTCGGCCGCGGCCGCGCTGGGGGTCCCCGGGTTCACCGACAGCCTGGGCGTCGGGCCGGCGCGGCAGGTCGTCGTGCTGCTCGTCGACGGCCTCGGCTACGAGCTGCTCGGCCGGCACGCGGACGCCGCGCCGTTCCTGGCCGGCCTCATGGGGGAGGGGCGCGAGCTGACCGCGGGCTTCCCGTCGACCACCGTCACCAGCCTCGCCTCGCTCGGCACCGGACTGCCCCCGGGGGCGCACGGGCTCGTGGGGTACACCTTCGACCTCCCGGAGGAGGGCCGCGTCGTCAACGCCCTGCGCTGGGACACCGCGGCCGACCCCGTCACCGTCCAGCCGGCCCGCACGGTCTTCGAGGCGGCGGCGCACGCCGGTGTCACCGTCGCCCACATCGGGCCACGGGCCTTCGCCGGCTCCGGGCTGACCCGTGCGGCGCTGCGGGGCGCCGAGTACCCGGGGGCGGAGACCTACGGCGAGGTCGTGCAGGTCACCGAGCAGGTCCTGGACGGCGCCCCCACGGCGCTCGCCTACGTCTACTGCGGCGACCTGGACAACGTCGGGCACCTGCGCGGCTGCGGCTCCGACGGCTGGCGGGCCGAGCTGGCCCACGTCGACCTGCTGGCCCGGCAGCTGTCCGAGCTGATCGACCCCGGCGCCGTCCTGCTCGTCACGGCGGACCACGGCATGGTCGACGTCCCCGCCGACGAGCGGGTGGACGCCGACACCGAGCCGGCCCTGCGGGCAGGCGTGCGGGCGGTCGGCGGCGAGCCACGCGCCCGGCACGTCTACGCGCTGCCCGGCGCGGCGGGGGACGTCCTGGCCGCCTGGCGCGAGCTGCTGCGCGGCCGCGCGGAGGTGCTCTCCCGCGCCGAGGCGGTCGCCGCCGGCTGGTTCGGCGGGCCGGTCCCGGACCGGTGCCTGCCCAGGATCGGCGACGTCGTCGTCGCGTCGCTGGGGGACACCGCCGTCGTGGCCACCCGCACCCAGCCCCTGGAGTCCCTGCTGGTGGGGCACCACGGCTCGCTGACCCCGGCCGAGCTGCGGGTGCCGCTGCTCGCCGTCCGACCCTGATCGGGGAGGCCGCGGTGGCGGAGCTGGTCTTCTTCTCCGGGACGATGGACTGCGGCAAGTCGACGCTGGCACTGCAGATGGACCACAACCACGCCGCCCGCGGGCGCGCCGGGCTGCTGTTCACCGCCCACGACCGCGCCGGCGCCGGGCGGCTGTCCAGCCGGCTGGGCCTGCTCGTCGACGCGCTGGAGGTCGCCGAGGACACCGACTTCTGGGCCGCCGTCGTCGACGTGCTGCAAGGTGGCGGCCGGGTCGACTACCTCATCTGCGACGAGGCGCAGTTCTACCGGCCCGAGCAGGTCGACCAGCTGGCCCGTGTCGTCGACGAGCTCGGGGTCGACGTGTTCGCGTTCGGCATCACGACCGACTTCCGGACCCGGCTGTTCCCCGGCAGCCAGCGGCTGCTCGAGCTGGCCGACCGGGTGCAGGTGCTGCAGGTCGAGGCGCTGTGCTGGTGCGGCCGACGGGCCACCCACAACGCCCGGACGGTCGACGGCGCGATGGTCGTCGAGGGCGATCAGGTCGTCGTCGGAGACACCGGGTCCAGCAGCGAGGTGGGCTACGAGGTGCTGTGCCGTGACCACCACCGGCGGCGGATGACCGCCGCCACCGCGACGTCGTCGGCGCTGTCCCCGGAGACGCTGCCGTTCCCGCCCGCCCCTGGGGGACCGGGAGGCTAGGAGCCCTCGGGCTTGACCGGGCCGCCGAAGAGGATCTCGTCCCAGCTCGGCACGCTGGCCCGGCGCCGGCCGGACTTCGGCTCGGGCTTGGCGGCCGGGGGGGCGGGCTCGGACGGGGCGGCCGGCGCCACCACCGGGCCGGTGTCGCGCTGGGCGGTCTCCTCGTCCGGCTCGGGGGCCGGCACGGGGGTGAGCCGCGGGTGCAGCGGGCGGACCCGCTCGGGCACCGCGCGTTCCTCCTCGGTCAGCCAGCGGGCCTCCTCGTCGGCCGGCTCGATGGTCCGCCGGGCGGGGTCGAAGACCCACGACGCCACCCGCTCGCGCTCACCCGCGGTGTAGTGCAGCACCACCTGCCAGCAGGCGTCCTCGCGCCGCCAGGAGTCCCACTCGAGGTCCAGCGGGTCGACGCCGCGCTCCTCCAGCCGGGCCGCCACGAGGGTGCCCAACGGGGTCGTCGTCGCGTCGGTGACCCGGCGGACGCCGATCGACCGCGCCGTCTCCGCCATGTGCGTGCGCTCGAGCATGATCGGGGTCTCGAAGCGGCGGATCCGGTCGACCGAGACGCCCGCGGCGAGCGCGACCTCCTCCGAGGACTGGCCGGCGCGGATCCGCGCCTGGATCTCGCGGGGGCGCAGCTGGCTCTCCATCGCGATCTGCAGCTGGCCCAGGCGGGCCCGGTCGCCGCGCAGCGCGGCGTGCAGCCGCTCGTCGAGGCAGACGGCGAACTCCTGGCCGTCGGCCCCCTCCAGGACGAGCCGGGACCCGTCCTCGCTCAGCCCGACGAGCCGCAGGTCCTCCATGTTCAGGGCCTCCCGAGTGTGCTGGTCTGGCACGCGCAGGGCCGACCCTACCCGCAACAATGCCCACGATGACCGACGACCACGGCCCGCGGCGTCTTGAGCTGAGCGTGACCCAGCTGCTCGCCGGCGCTGCTGCCGCCGCCTCGGGCGCCTGGTTCGCCTCGCGGCTGGGCGTGGCCGGGACGGTGATCGGGGCCGCCCTGGTCTCGGCGGTGGTGACCCTGCTCAGCGCGGTCTACGCCCACGGCGTGCGGCGCACCGCCGCCCGGCTGGTCCAGGGCCGGCCGCGTCCGGCGCCGGCGACGCTGCCGGCTGTGGAGCTCGAGGACGCCCGCGGGTACCACTGGGGGCGGATGGGGGTCGTGGCCCTGGCCGTCTTCGCCACCGCCATGGTGGGCGTCACGGTGGTCGAGCTCGCCACCGGTCAGCCGCTGGCCTGCGCCTTCCGCGACTCGGCCTGCGACCGGCAGACCACCCTGGTGCCCGGCCGGTCGACGCGGCCGCCCTCGGCGCCGGCCACCCCCACGCCGACTCCCACGCCGACCCCGAGCCCGACCCCCACCCCCTCGCCGACGCCGACGGCGACCACGACGGAGCCGACGTCACCGACGCCGTCCGGGTCGGTTGGGCCCAGCGCCAGCACCTCCAGTGCTAGCCCGTCGCCCTAGCCGGGTGGAGCCACCGCGCAGCGGCGACGGCCACCGCCGCGGTGAGGACGCCGGAGACCGCCGTGACGAGGTATGCCGCCGGGGTGCCGACGGCGTCGATGACCGGTCCGGCCGCGGCCGCCCCCAGGCTGACGCCGAGCGTGATCCCCGTCGTCGCCCAGGTCAGGCCCTCGGTGAGGCGCTCCCCCGGGACGATGTGGTCGACCAGGGCGAACGTGGCGATGAGCGTGGGCGCGACGACGAGGCCTGAGAAGGTGACGAGCGCGCCGAGCACGACGGCCCGGTCCGCGAACGGCAGCGCGGTCGTGCCGAGCGGGGTGAGGAGGCCGAGGACGACCAGCTGGCGGTGCAGCGGCGTGCGGTGCTGCCGCGCCCCGTAGCCGACGCCGCCGACCAGGCTGCCCGCCGCGTACAGGGCGAGGAGGACCCCGGCCACGACCGGGCGGTCCCGCTCGTCGGCGAACGCCACCGTGACCACCTCGATGGAGCCGAAGACGCCACCGAGGGCGACCATCAGCAGGACCAGCGCCCGCAGCCCGGGCAGGGCGATGACCGAGGGCCCGGCGCCGTGCCCGGCCGGGACCGGCCGCGGCTCGGTGCGACGCTGGGCGACGAACAGCACCGTGCCCACGACGACGAAGACCTGGACGCCGAGCAGCGCCGCCCCGGGGCCCAGCTGGGCGGCGAGCACGGTGATCGCCGGCGGACCCAGGATGAAGACGACCTCGTCGAGCACCGACTCCAGGGAGTAGGCGGTCCGCAGCTGCGGTCTCCCGGCCAGCAGCCCGGACCAGCGGGCCCGGACCAGGGAGCCGACGTTCGGCAGCAGCCCCCCGGCGAGGACCGCAGCTGGGAACAGCGTCCAGGCCGGCCACTGCGACTGAGCCGCCAGCACCAGGACGCCCAGCCCGGTGAGGGAGAGGGCGGTGGCCGCAGGGACGACCGCTCGCTGCCCCCGCCGGTCGACCTGGCGGGACACCTGCGGCGCCAGCACCGCCCCGGCCAGGGCGTAGCAGGCCGCCACCGCCCCGGCCAGGGCGTACCGTCCCCCGGCCGACGACACCAGCAGGACCAGCCCGATGCCGACCATCGACATGGGCAGCCGGGCCACGAACGCCGCGGCGGAGAACGCCGGCCCACCGGGCACACGCAGCAGGTCGGCGTAGGGGTTGCGCACGAGCCGCGACGGTACCGGTCGGCGGTCCCGGGCAGACCCTGACAGGATCGGTGCGTGACCCGGTACGACGCGGTGCTGCTCGTCTCCTTCGGTGGTCCCGAGGGTCCCGACGACGTCGTCCCGTTCCTCGAGAACGTCACCCGCGGGCGGGGGATCCCGCCGGAGCGGCTGGCCGAGGTGGGCGCTCACTACGCGCTGTTCGGCGGGGTGAGCCCGATCAACGAGCAGAACCGGGCCCTGGTGGCGGCGCTGCGCGAGCGGCTGGACCTGCCGGTCTACTGGGGCAATCGGAACTGGGCGCCGCTGCTGCCCGACGTCGTGGCCCGGATGCGCGACGACGGTGTCGGACGGGCGCTGGCGGTCATCACCTCGGCGTACAGCTCCTACTCGGGGTGCCGGCAGTACCGCGAGAACATCGCCGACGCCGTCGCGGCGGCCGGCCCGGGCGCGCCGGTGATCGAGACGGTCCGCCGCTACTTCGACCATCCAGGGTTCGTCCAGCCCTTCGTCGACGCCACAGTCGCGGCTCTCGACGAGCTGCCGGCGCCGGCCCGCGCGGGGGCCCGGCTGGTCTTCACCACCCACTCGATCCCGTCAGCGGCCGCGGCGTCGAGCGGTCCCGCGGGGGGCGCGTACCTGGCCCAGCACCAGGCGGTCGCGGGCCTGGTCGCCGACGGCGTGGCGGCACGGACCGGCACCCGCAGCGAGTGGGACCTGGTCTTCCAGTCGCGGTCCGGACCGCCGGAGCAGCCGTGGCTCGAGCCGGACATCTCCGACCACCTCGCGGACCTGCACGCGGCGGGTGTGCCGGGCGTCGTCGTGGTGCCGATCGGGTTCGTCTCCGACCACATCGAGGTGCGGTACGACCTGGACACGCTGGCCCGGGAGACCGCCGACGCCCTGGGGCTGCCGATGGCCCGGGCGGCGACCCCCGGGACCGACGCCCGGTTCGTCGACATGCTCGTCGAGCTGGTCCGGGAGCGACGCGACGACGTGCCGCCGCAGGACCGCCGTGCGTTGAGCCCGCTCGGTCCGTGGCCCGACGTCTGCCCGGCCACCTGCTGCCCTGGACGGCGGGGCCCGCGATGACGGCGGACCCGGGCGAGCTGCTGTCCCTGGCCGTCGCGGCGGCCACCGCGGCCGGGCGGCTGCTCGTCGACGAGCGCCCGCGCGACCTCGGGGTCGGCACGAAGTCGACGCCCACCGACGTGGTCACGGTCATGGACCGCCGCGCCGAGCGGCTGCTCGTCGAGCGGCTGCAGGCCGCCCGGCCGGACGACGGGTTCCTCGGCGAGGAGGGCACGCAGGCCGTGGGCGGCTCCGGCGTCCGCTGGGTCCTGGACCCGATCGACGGCACGGTCAACTACCTCTACGACCTGCCGGGCTGGGCGGTGAGCGTCGCCGCCGAGGTCGACGGCGAGGTCGCCGTGGGCGTCGTCCACGTGCCCACCTACGGGGAGACCTTCGCGGCCGTGCGCGGGGGAGGGGCGACGCGCAACGGCGTCCCCGTGCACGTCTCCACCTGCGAGCAGCTCTCCCAGGCCCTGGTCGCGACCGGCTTCGGCTACGCGGCCGCCCGCCGGGCCCGGCAGGCGCGGGTGCTCGCCGAGGTGCTCCCGCGGGTGCGGGACGTGCGGCGCTTCGGCGCGGCCTCGGTGGACCTGTGCGCGGTCGCCTGCGGTCGGGTCGACGGCTACTACGAGCGTGGCCTGAAGCCCTGGGACCTCGCGGCGGGCGGCCTGGTGGCCCAGGAGGCCGGCGCCCTGGTGGCCGGGCTGCGTGGTGCGCCGGCGTCGGAGGAGCTGGTGCTGGCGGCATCACGCACACTGTTCCCCGCCCTGCACGACCTGCTCGACCCGCTGGCGCCCGACCGCGACTGAAGGAGCCCGTCCGTGACCACGCCGTCCACCGCCGCCGTCGTCACCGGCTGTTCGTCGGGCATCGGGCGGGCCGTGGCGTTGCGCCTCGCCGCCGCGGGGTACCCGGTCTACGCCACGGCCCGGCGGGTCGACACCCTCGCCGACCTGGCCGACGCGGGCCTGCCCACGCTGCCGCTGGACGTCGACGACGAGGCGTCGATGGTCGCGGCCGTGGACCGGGTCGTCGCCGACCACGGCGCGGTGGGAGTGCTCGTCAACAACGCCGGCTTCGCCCTGCAGGGCACCGTGGAGGAGACCTCGCTCGACGACGTCCGCCGCCAGTTCGAGACGAACGTCTTCGGCCTGGTGCGGCTCACCCAGCTCGTCCTGCCCGGGATGCGCGACCAGGGGTTCGGCCGGGTCGTCAACATCGGCTCGATGGGTGGGCGCTTCACCTTCCCGGGCGGGGGGTTCTACCACGCGTCCAAGCACGCGCTGGAGGCCGTGAGCGACGCACTGCGCCTGGAGGTCGAGGCCTTCGGGGTGCGGGTGTCGCTCGTGCAGCCGGGGCCGGTGCGCAGCGCGTTCGCCGACACCGCGGTGCGCTCCATCGGCGAGGGGGACGGGCCGTACGCCCAGTTCCGCCGGGACCTGGCGCGGCGCTACTCCGCGGCCTACGAGCGCGGCGCGACCACGTGGGCGATCTCACCGGATGAGGTCGCCAAAGTCGTGGTCGAGGCCGTGCACAGCCGCCGCCCGCGCCCCCGCTACGCGGTGGGGGTGGTGGCCCGCTCGCTGCTCGCCGCGCGGCGGGTCGCCCCGGACCGGGTCTGGGACGGCCTGGTCCGGGCCCAGTGGCCCACCCCCGGCGGGCGTCAGTCCAGACGGCGCAGCTCGGCGGCGTAGCGCCGGCCGTTCTCGACGTACAGCGCCACCGCCCGGTCGAACTCGCCCGGCTGGACGGCGTCCGGGACGATCCGGGCCGGGACACCCCGGGCGAGGGCCCGGGCCGGGACCTCGGTGCCCGGGGTGAGCACGGCGCCCGCGGCCACCAGGGCCCCCGAGCGGACGACGACCCGGTGCAGCAGGATCGACCCGGACCCGACGAGGCAGTCGTCCTCGACGACGCAGCCCTCGAGGTGGGCGAGGTGTCCGACGACACACCGCGCCCCGATGACGGTGTCGAGGGTCCCCGTGGCGTGGACGACGGTGCCGTCCTGCACCGAGGTGCGGTCCCCGACCCGGATCCGGCCGTAGTCCGCGCGGAGCACGGCCCCCGGCCAGACGGTCGCACCGGCTCCCAGCTCGACGAGTCCGATGACCACGGCGTCGGGGTGGACGAAGGCGTCGGGGTGGATGTCGGGGACGCGGTCCCCGAGCGCGTACACGGCCACAGGTCCTCCTGCGAGGGGCAGTTGCCACGGCGGCGGCCCCGTACGTCTATCCTTCACCGGGCCGGGGGCACAAATCCCGCCCCCGCACTGTTTGAGCAGCTGACCGACCTCGGCGCCACCCACGGAGCGATGCACGCATGGCCACCGACTACGACACCCCGCGCAAGACCGACGACGAGCTCGCAGAGGACAGCCTCGAGGAGCTGAAGGCCCGGCGCACCGACCCGACCTCCGCGGTCGTCGAGGTGGACGAGGCCGAGGCCGCAGAGGCGTTCGAGCTGCCTGGGGCCGACCTGTCGAACGAGGAGCTCTCGGTCCGGGTCCTGCCCAGGCAGGCCGACGAGTTCACCTGCTCGCGCTGCTTCCTGGTCCACCACCGCAGCCAGCTGGCCCGCGAGGTCGGGGGCCAGCCCATCTGTCGGGAGTGCGCGGCCTGAGCAGCCAGGAGCTGCCGGAGATCCTCGCCCAGATCGCCGGCGAGGAGGAACGCGCCGGGTCGGAGCCGCCCGAGCGGACCAGCCGCGACGTCGCCCGGCTGATGGGCCGGCTCGGTCCGGCCCTGGCGGTGTCGGCACGGCGGGCCGGGGCGGCGGCAGTGGCCAGCGGCCGGTGGCTGGCCGACGTCATCGTGGACGCCGCGCCGCGGCTGCCGGTGCGTGACCTGGCGACCTTGCAGGCCCACCACCGCGGGCTGGAGGGTGAGGCGCTCGCCGACGCCCTGGTCCGCAACGCCATGCTGACGACGACCGCGATCGGTGCCGGTGGTGGCGCCCTGTCCACCGCGAAGTGGTTCCTGCCGGGGACGCTGGTCACCGTCCCGCTCCAGCTCGCCGTGGAGACCGCGGCGGTGGCCGCCGTGGAGATCAAGCTCGTGGGGGAGCTGCACGAGGCGTACGGCATCCCGGTGGTCGGGACGCCCACGCAGCGGGGCACCGCCTACGCCCTGGCCTGGGCGAACCGGCGGGGGGTCAACCCGCTCGAGCCGGCCACCATGAGCACGGCGTTCGGGCTGATGGCCCGGCAGCGGGTGCAGCGCCGGCTGCTCGGCAGCGCCGGGCGGGGCCTCGGGGCGCTGACGCCGATGATGGTGGGTGCGGTGTACGCGGCCCGGATCAACCGTCGGCAGACGCAGATCCTCGCCGACGCGCTGCGCAACGACCTGCGTCGGCAACGGCCGCTGACCGGAGGGCTCGCCGGCCGGGTCGTGACGAAGATGCTCGCGGGCCCGGCGACGGCTACAGCGCCCGCGGCGGCCCTGCCGGCCGCCCCCCAGCCCACCCCCGCGCGACCGCGGCGGCGCCTGCTCAGGCGGCGCTGACCGCCCGGCGCTGGCTGCGCGCCGTCACCCGGCGCGACACCAGGGTCCGCAGCACCGCGGCCGTGACCGCCGTCAGTGCAGCGACGGTGAGGGCCTCGCCGATCTGGACCCCGGGGTCACCCGGGTCGTCCGGGGGGTTGGACCCGGTCGCCACCACCCAGCCGACCTTGACCACGCGCTGGGCGACGGCGGCCGCGACGGCCAGGCCGACCATCAGCAGGACCTTCTCGCCGACGGAGGGCTTCACGTCCGTCTCGGCCATCCGTGCTCCTCTCCTCGTCGCAGGGACGGGGCCAGCCTGCCCCATGGCGGTGCCCCTCGTCAGCCGCTCTCCCGGGCCGCCTCGACGGCGGCCGCCAGGTCCTGCGGGTGCCGGGTCGAGACGAACCAGTACGGCACCTGGTCCTGCGGGTCGTCCAGGTCCAGCCGGACGGCGGTGCGCACCCACCCCCGCTGGAACAGGAAGGCGCGGGCGTCCGCGCCGGCCCCGAGCAGGTCGTGGGCGGCGGACTCGTCGAGGGCGGTGACCGCGGAGACCACCGACACCGGCAGCCGGGCGCGGCCGGCCCGCAGGACGCCCTGGCCCAGGCCGACCCGGCCGCTCGCGCCCACGAGCCCGACCAGCGTCAGCGCCACGGCGGCGGCGCCGACCGCCAGCCCGACGGTCGGGCCGTACGGCACCCAGAAGGCGAACCCCAGCGTCGCCGCGAAGGCGGTCGTCGCGAGCCACGCCCAGGTCGGCGGCCACAGTCGCTCCTCGTACACGTGGCCAGCCTGCCAAATGCCCGCCGAGACCGCGGCAGTAGGGTCGGCCGTGTGAGCAGCCGTCCGCCGACCCGCCTGCCGACGCAGCCCCCGGAGGACGCCGTCGCGGCACGGCGGAGCCCGGAAGCACCGGCGCCGGGGGAGGAGCTGCAGAGCCACTACCGGTTCTGCTTCGGGTGCGGGGTCGACCACGAGACCGGCCTGCACCTGCGCGTCTACGCGGCCGAGGGGGTGTCGATCCGCGCCGAGTTCACGGTCTCGGAGCACCACCAGGGCGCCCCCGGGCTCGCCCACGGCGGGCTGCTCGCGGCGGCGTTCGACGAGAGCCTCGGTGCGCTGAACTGGCTGCTGCGCCACCCCGCGGTGACGGGGCGGCTCGAGACGGACTTCCGGCGTCCGGTGCCGGTCGGCAGCACGCTGTTCATCGCGGCCGAGGTCGTGGGCGTGGCCGGTCGCAAGGTCTACACCCGCGCCGTCGGGCGGCTCGACGCCGAGGACGGCCCCGTGGCCGTGACCGCGGCGGCCCTGTTCGTGCAGGTGCCCCTGCAGCACTTCGTGGCGCACGGTCGGGCCGACGACGTGGCCCGGGCCCGCGCGGACGCGGAGCAGGGCCGAACCCGGTCGTTCGAGGTCAACCCGTAGAGGGTCCGGCGCAGCACCGCCGCCCGCCTACGGACCTCCGGCGGACGGCGGTGGTGCGGTGGGCCCCCAGGCGCGGCCGTCCCAGTACCGCTGGACGCCGGGGACCTGCGGGTCGGGGTACCAGCCGGCGAGCGGCGGCGGGGGCGTGGGCGGTCCGACCTGGGTGGGCTTGTTGCGGCGCAGGGCCGCCCAGACCGCGATCGTGATGATGACGA